>NZ_JBXAPA010000002.1:207918-359179 GCF_058803545.1 Agrococcus sp. GW821-FHT14H11 | reverse complement strand
CATGCCAGCGACTGTGACCGATGTCCCGACTCATGAGAGACCTATCAAGTGCGACCTATGTCGTGAACCCAGACACCTCACTCGCCACATTGTGATGACGCGGGACATCGTTGATAGATGTTCCGCGTCATCGTTGTTATTGGGGAAGCCCCGGCCATCGGCCGGGGCTTCTCTGTTGGTTGCGCCAGTAGAGCCGGTCCGGGTCGACGGTGTGGGTGGCGAGGACTTCGCCGGTGTGGCTGTCGGTGACCGTGACCGTGTGCCGGTCGGCGAGGATGAGCACGGCGGTGTGGGCGTGGGCGATGCCGATGCCGAGGTGGTGCATGCGGCCGGCGCGGCGGAGGCTGAGCTTGCCGAACTTGTCGACGCGGTCGCGGCGGATGCGCCAGTCGCCCTGGTCGGGATGGTCAGCGGGTGCAGCCTTGACGGTGGCGTCGTAGGCGGCTTGCGGTGTGCGACGGTCGAGCGCGCGGTGCGGGCGGTGTCGGTTGTAGTGGTCGCGGAACCGGTCGAGCTGGGCCTGGAGCCCGGCGAGGTCGTGCGCGGCTGGCTGGGCGGCGAGCCAGCGCTTGAGGGTCTGGTGGAACCGCTCGATCTTCCCTTGCGTCTGCGGGTGGAAGGGGCGGCCGTTGCGCTGCTGGATGCCGAGGCTCGCGATGAGCTGTTCGAAGCCGTTGCGGGTGCCGGTGACGCGGGTGGTGAAGACGCGGCCGTTGTCGGTCAGGGTCGCGGCGGGGGTGCCGTGGGTGGCGATGGTGGCGGTGAAGGACTCGATGACGGCGGCGCCGGTGACGGGCTGATGAGCGGTGCAGGCCAGCAGCAGCCGGGAGTGGTCGTCGAGCCAGTTGAGGATCTCGATGTCGGTGCCGTCGGCGAGGCGCCAGTGAGTGAAGTCGGACTGCCAGAGCTCGTTCGGCTGGTGCGCCTCGAAGCGGATCATCGCGGCCCGGGGTCGCTGTTGGGCTCGCGAGTGATCAGCTGCGCGTCGAGCATGATGCGGCGGATGGTGGAGATCGCGGGCGCGGGGGTGCCTTCGCGCTCGAGGTGGGCGGCGATGGTCGCGGGGCCGGCGTCCCAGCCGGCGTCGGTGAGCGTCGTGCGCAGCTCGATGATCCGATCCCGGACGCGCGCTTCGACCTGGTTCGGGTTGGTCCTCGGGCGGCGCGATCGTGGCTCGAGCGCGTCGAGCCCTCCCGCCTCGTAGCGGCGCACAGGCTCGTGCACCCACCGCCAGGTGACGCCGAAGCGGCGAGCCGCCTCGGCCTTGCTCAGGCCCTGGCGGACGACGGAGAGGACGATGACGCGCGACTTCGACACGCCTCATCGTCGATGTGAACGATGTCCCGACTCAGATGTGAACGATGTCGTGAACCAGCACACCTCACTCGCCACATCCGGAAGCCCCGCCCTCGAGGCGGGGCTTCGTCGTTCCCCGCGGCCTCTCCCGAGCGGCGCCGCTCGGCGAGGGATGGGGCGGAGGGGCGGGGACGCCTAGGATCGGGGCATGGCAGATTCCTCGTTCGATGTGGTCAGCAAGGTCGACAAGATGGAGGCCGACAACGCCGTCAACCAGGCGCGCAAGGAGGTCGAGCAGCGCTACGACTTCAAGGGCGTCGGGGCGGATGTCGCGTGGAGCGGCGAGAAGCTGCTGCTCAAGGCCTCGAGCGAGGAGCGCGTCAAGGCGGTGCTCGACGTCGTGCAGTCGAAGTTCATCAAGCGCGGCATCGACCTGAAGATGCTCGACCAGGGCGACCCCTACCCCTCGGGCAAGGAGTTCCGCATCGAGATCGGCCTGAAGGACGGCATCTCGAGCGAGGACGCCAAGAAGGTCACGAAGCTCGTCCGCGAGCAGGGCCCCAAGACCGTCAAGACGCAGATCCAGGGCGACGAGGTGCGCGTCACCTCGAAGAGCCGCGACGACCTGCAGGCGACGATCCAGCTGCTCAAGGGCGCCGACCTCGACATCGACCTGCAGTTCGTCAACTTCCGCTGACGCCGGGCTGAGCGAACCAGGTGGACCCGACCGTCGCGCAGGTCCTCGGCGCGCTCTTCATCGCACTCGACATCGGGCTGCGCCTGCTCGCGCTCGTCGTCGTCCCCTACGAGCGGCGGCCCGCCTCGGCGATCGCGTGGCTGCTCATCATCATGATCCAGCCCATCCTCGGCTGGATCCTGTTCGGCCTGCTCGGCAACAACCGCCTCTCGCGGGGGCGGCGCGAGAAGATGGCCGCCATCCAGGAGCTCATCGGCGAGAGCACGCTCGACATCGACGACGCGCCCGCGCCCCGCGACCGGCCGGAGTGGCTCGGCGGCATCCTGCAGCTCAACCGCTCCCTGTCGTCGATGCCGCACCTCGGCCCGGCCGAGGCGATCGTGTGGGGCGAGTTCGACGCGCAGCTCGAGGCGATGGCGCGGCGCATCGACGAGGCCGAGTCGTTCGTGCACGTCGAGTTCTACCTGCTCGTCGCCTCCGAGCGCACCGAGGTGTTCTTCGCCGCGCTCGAGCGCGCGACCGCGCGCGGCGTCACCGTGCGGGTGCTCGTCGACCACCTCACGAGCCGCCGCTACCCGCGCCGCAAGCAGACCATCGCGAGGCTCGAGGCGATGGGCGCCGAGTGGCGCGACATGCTGCCGCTGCGCCCCCTCCGCCGGCAGTGGCAGCGGCCCGACCTGCGCAACCACCGCAAGCTCGTCGTCATCGACGGCGCCGTCGGCTTCACGGGCTCGCTCAACCTCGTCGACCCCTCCTACCTGCTGCGCAAGAACCTCCGCCGCGGCCTGCAGTGGCGCGACACCTGGCTCGAGTTCTCGGGGCCTCCCGTGCGCGCCCTCGACGTGCTGTTCTGGTCGGACTGGTGGGCCGAGACGAACGAGCTCGCCGAGCTCGCGACCAGCGCGACGACGCCCGACGGCGACCTCAACGCATCCGTCGTGCCCTCCGGCCCCGGCTTCGAGGGCGAGATCAACCTGCGCATCTTCGTCGAGCTCGTGCACGCGGCGCAGGAGCGCATCACGATCGTGAGCCCCTACTTCGTGCCCGACGAGACGATGCGCTACGCGATCACGTCGGCGGCGATGCGCGGCGTCGACGTCGAGCTCTTCGCGAGCGAGATCGGCGACCAGTTCTGGACGTACCACGCGCAGCGCTCCTACTACGAGGAGCTGCTGCGGGCGGGCGTGCGCATCACCCTCTTCGCGAAGCCGACGGTGCTGCACTCGAAGTTCATGACCTTCGACGACCAGGTCTCGGTGATCGGCTCGTCGAACATCGACATGCGCTCGTTCGGCCTGAACTTCGAGGTCTCGATGCTCGTCGAGGGCCACGGGATGGTGGCGCAGCTCGAGGGGATCGCCGAGGCGTACCGCCAGCAGTCGACCGAGCTCACGCTCGAGGCGTGGATGGCCCGGCACCGGGTGGCGCAGATGTTCGACAGCATCGCGCGCCTGAGCTCGGCGCTGCAGTAGCCGCTCAGCCGAGCAGCATCGCGAGCGCCACCCCCAGCGCGAAGGCGATCACGACGGCGCGCAGCAGCCACGACGGCACCCGCCGCGACAGCCACCCGCCGGCGATGCCGCCGAGCAGCGAGCCGCCGAGCATCACGACCACGACGCCCCAGTCGACGAGCGGCGAGAAGGCGAGGATGAGCGCGCCCGTGCCGTTGATGACGCCCGCGACGACGTTCTTCAGCGCGTTGTGGTGCTGCAGCGAGTCGTGGATCAGGAGGCCGAGCATCGCGAGCATCATCACGCCGATGCCGGCGCCGAAGTAGGAGCCGTAGACGCCGATGAGCACGAACGCGGCCTTCGCCGCCCAGCCGCCCGTCGCATCCACGTCGTAGGCGTCGTCCGCCGAGCGCCCGAGCCGGGCGGCGATGAGCGGCTGCACGGCGAACAGCGCGGCCGCCGCGAGCACGAGCCAGGGCACGATCGCGGTGAACGCGTCGGAGGGCGTGAGCAGCAGCAGCACCGCGCCGACCGCGCCGCCGACCGCCGCGAACGGCGCGTTCACGAGGAACCGGCGACGCTGGCGGCGCAGCTCCTGCCGGTAGCTCCACGCGCCGCCGAGCGTGCCGAGCAGCAGCCCGATCGACGACGTCATGTTCGCCGCGAGCGGGCTCATGCCTGCCGCGAGCATCGCCGGGAAGGTGATGAGCGTGCCGCCGCCGGCCGCCGCGTTGATCGCGCCCGCGCCGACGGCGGCGAGCGCGATCAGCAGCAGCCCGGCGGGCTCCAAGTCAGCGCTCGTCGCGCGAGACGGCGATCATCTCGTCGCGCGGCACCACCTTGACGCGGGCGCGGCCGTGCGGGGCGCCGAGCGCCATCTCGTGCTCGTCGAGGCGGATCCAGCCGGCGATGTCGGTCCAGGCGACGCCGCGCTCGGCGAGCAGCCGCGGCACGGCATCCGCGTCGTACGGCTCGGGCGTCCACCACGAGTGCTCGTCCGAGAGCAGCTGCTCGATCGTCTCCTTCGCGTCGGACTTCGTGTGGCCGATGAGGCCCACCGGCCCGCGCTTGATCCAGCCCGTCGCGTACATGCCGGGCACGGGGCGCGAGCCGTCCTGCACGCGGCCGGCGATGTTGGGGATGACGCCGCGGCGCTCGTCGAAGGGCACCTCCGGCAGCGGCGACGAGAAGTAGCCGACCGCCCGGTAGACGGCCTGCACGGGGATCTCCCGGTGCTCCCCGGTGCCCTCGAGCCCGTGCTCCGTCGGGCGCGTGCGCTCGACGCGCAGCGCCTCGACCCTGCCGTCGCCGAGCACCGCATCCGGCCGCGACCAGAAGTGCAGGTGCAGGCGGCGGGAGGCGTGGCCGACCTCGCGCTGGCGCCACTGGTCGAGCACGCGCGAGATGACGAGGATCTGCTTGTTCTGCTTCTGCTGCTCCTCGTCGGGGTCGACGCCGAAGTCCTCGTCGTGGAGGATCATGTCGACGTCGCGCAGCTCGCCGAGCTCGCGCAGCTCGAGCGGCGTGAACTTCACGCCGAGCGGCCCGCGGCGGCCGAAGACGTGCACGTCGGTGACCGGGGATGCCTCGAGGCCGGCGACGACGTTGGCGGGCACCTCGGTGGGGAGCAGGTCCTCCGGGTGCTTCACCAGCATGCGGGCGACGTCGAGCGCGACGTTGCCGTTGCCGATGACGGCGATCTCCTTCGCCTCGAGCGGCCACTCGCGGGGCACGTCGGGGTGGCCGTCGTACCAGGAGACGAAGTCGGCGGCGCCGTAGGAGCCGGGCAGGTCGATGCCGGGGATCTCGAGCGGGGCGTCCTTCGTGGCGCCGGTCGCGAAGATCACGCCGTGGTACAGCCGCTCGAGGTCGGCCACGTGGATGTCCTCGCCGAAGCGCACGTTGCCGAACAGGCGCACGACGCCCGACTCGAGCACCTCGCGGAGCGCGGCGATGATGCCCTTGATGCGGGGGTGGTCGGGCGCGACGCCGTAGCGGACGAGCCCGTAGGGGGCGGGCAGGTGCTCGAACAGGTCGATGAGCACGTCGCCGCCGGCCTCGGCGACCGACTTCTTCAGGATGTCGGCGGCGTAGATGCCGGCGGGGCCGGCGCCGACCACGGCGATGCGGAGCGGAGCGCTCACGGTCCTCCTCGGGATGCGGGGCGGCCGCGCCGCCCGGTCTGGTGCGAAGTCAGCGGGTGCGCGAGACGACGTGCTCGGCGAAGGCCTCGAGCGCGCGCCGCACGGTGCCCGAGGGCAGCGACGCGAGCGCGTGCAGCGCCTCGCGCTGCCAGCGCTCCGCCTCGGCGACGGTGTCGTCGACCACCGGGTGCTGGGCGAGCTCGGCGACGGCGGCGGCGAGGTCGGCGTCGTCGGCCGGCTCGCGCAGGCGCGCGAGCAGGGACGCGGATGCGTCGTCGTCGCGTCGGGCGAGCAGCAGCACCGGGAGGGTGGCCACGCCCGCGCGCACGTCGTTGCCCTGGTCCTTGCCCGTCTCGGGGTCGGCGGAGAGGTCGATCACGTCGTCGACGAGCTGGAAGGCGACGCCGATGCGCTCGCCGAACTCGCGCAGCGCCGCGCGGTGGGCGGGGTCGGCGCCGCTGACGACGACGCCGAGCTCGGCCGCGGCCGCGATGAGCGAGCCGGTCTTGTCGGAGAGCACCTGCAGGTAGTGGTCGACCGGGTCGGCGTCGCCGGGGCCGAGCGTCTCGTGCAGCTGGCCGAGGCACAGCCGCTCGAAGGTGCGCGCCTGCAGCTCGGCGACCTCCGAGCCGAGAGGCGCGGCGATCTGGCCGGCGCGCGCGAACAGCAGGTCGCCGGCGAGGATGGCGACGCTGTTGCCCCACACCGTGTGCGCCGAGGGCACGCCGCGGCGGGTGTCGGCCTCGTCCATCACGTCGTCGTGGTACAGGCTCGCGAGGTGCGTGATCTCGACGAGCTCGGCCGCCGAGAGCACGCGGTCGTCGATGCCGGAGCCGAGGTGGGCGGCGAGCAGCAGCAGCAGCGGCCGGGCGCGCTTGCCGCCGGCCTCGAGCAGGTAGCGGGTGGCCGCGTCGGCGACCGGGTCGGCGACGCGCACGTGCCGGTCGAGCCGCCCCTCGAGCTCGTCGAGGCCCCGCTCGACCGCGTCGACGACGCGGCAGTCGGCGGGCGACGCGAACCGCGGCCCCCTGAGCCCGAAGGCCTCGGCGATGGTCGGCATCAGGAGCCCTGCTCCTCCGGCTGCGCGTGGCGCGCGAGGCGCATGGCAGCGGTCTGCTCGCTCGGCTTGCGGCCGCGGTGCAGCGCGACGACGCCGAGCGTGAGGTTGCGGTGCGCGACGCGGATGAAGCCGGCGGTGCGGATCCACTGCGAGAGCGCCTGCTGGTCGGGCCACGAGGCGATCGACTCGACGAGGTAGCGGTAGGCCTCGGGGTTGCTGCTGGCGGCCTTGGCGAGGCCCGGCAGCACCGTGCGCAGGTAGAGCTCGTAGCTCTTGCGCACGACGTTCACGGGCGGCTGCGAGAACTCGCAGACGACCAGCCGGCCGCCGGGCTTCAGCACCCGGTGGAACTCGCTGAGCGCGGCGCGCGGCTGCTGCACGTTGCGCAGCCCGAACGAGATGGTGACGGCGTCGAAGGTGTCGCCGTCGAACGGCAGCTCCTCGGCCGAGCCCTGCACGAACTCGATGTCGGGGTGGCGCCTGCGGCCCTCCTCGAGCATGCCGTGGCTGATGTCGAGGGCGGTGACGAGCGCGCCCGCCTTCGCCATCGGCGCCGACGAGGCGCCGGTGCCGGCGGCGACGTCGAGGATGCGCTCGCCCGGCTTCGGGGCGACGGCGCGCTGCATGTGGATGCGCCACAAGCGGTCGTTGCCGCCCGACAGCAGCGAGTTCAGCAGGTCGTAGCGCTTCGCCGTCGCGTCGAACATGCCCGCGACCTGGTCCGGGTCCTTCTGCATGTCTGCTCGGCTCACGTGCTCCATCCTAGGCGTCCCCGCCTGCCCGCTCCCCTGCCGCCGCCCAGGCTCCGCGGGCATAGGCTGGCTGGCATGCCAGGCCTGCGGGTGCGCACCGAGCGCGCGGAGCTCGGGCGCCTGCTGGAGCACGCCGACCCGCGCGCGCCGCTCGCGATCCGGCGCGGCGCCGACGGCATCGTCGGCCGCGGCGAGGCGCTCCGGCTCGAGTTCCGGGGCCCGTCCCGGCTGTCGGACGCGGCGGATGCGTGGCGTCGGGTCGCGCAGGACGCGGTCGTCGACGACGCGGTCGGCGTGCCCGGCACGGGGCTCGTCGCCTTCGGCGCCTTCGCGTTCGACGACGACTCGGCGGCGACGAGCGTGCTCATCGTGCCGCAGGTCGTGGTGGGGCGCCGCGGCGACGACGAGTGGATCACCTGGATCGGCGACGAGGGCCGCCTGCACCCGACGGCGGTCGACGAGGTGCGCGTCGAGCTGGCCGACGGCGCGATCGACGCCGAGCGCTACCGGGCCGTCGTGGCCGAGGCGACCGAGCGCATCCGCTCGGGCGAGGCCGAGAAGCTCGTGGTCGCGCGCGACCGCGTGGGGCAGCTGCCGCCCGACGGCGACGTGCGCTCGGTCGCGGTCGGGCTCGTGCAGCGCTACCCCGACGCCGTCACGTACGCGGTCGACGGGCTCGTCGGCGCGAGCCCGGAGACGCTCGTGGCGGCGCACCGCGGGCACTTCTTCTCGCGGGTGCTCGCGGGCACCGCGGCTCGCGGGGCGACGCCGGCGCGCGATGCGGAGATCGCCGAGGCGCTCGCGTCGGGCGACAAGGACCTGCGCGAGCACCGGTTCGCGGCCGACTCGGCGATGGCGGTGCTGCGCGAGCTCGCGCCCGACGCGCGGGCGTCGGAGCCGTTCCCGCTGCGGCTGCCGAACCTCTGGCACCTCGCGACCGACATCACCGGCACGCTCGGCGAGGGGCGCTCGACGCTCGACGTGCTCGCGCTGCTGCACCCGACCGCGGCGGTCGCCGGCACGCCGCGCGCGGCGTCGCTGCGCATCATCCGCGAGCTCGAGGGCGTCGACCGCGGCCGCTACGCGGGCCCGGTCGGCTGGGTCGACGGCGACGGCGGCGGCGAATGGGTGATCGCGCTGCGCGGCGCCGAGATCGCGCCCGACGGCGCGATCCGCGCGTTCGCGGGCGCCGGCATCGTCGCGGGCTCCGATCCCGCGGCCGAGCTCGCCGAGACCGCTGTGAAGCTGCGGCCGATCACCGACGCGCTCGCCGACCCGCTGCCGTAGCCGGAGGCGGCGCCCTACTCGGTCGCCGCCTTCGCCTTCTTCTTGTCCGTCTTGGCCTGCTTCTCCTTGGCCTTGCCCTTCGCCTTCGCCTCGGCCTTCGCCTCCTCGGTCGGCGGCGTGCCGCCGAGGGCGATCAGCTTCTCGCGCTCGACCGCGACGTCGAAGTCGGCCTCGGGCCACTGCGGGTCGATGCCCTCGAGCGCCTCGACGAGCAGCTCCTGCACCGCGAGCCGCGCGTACCACTTGCGGTCGGCGGGCACCACGTTCCACGGCGCCGCGGCGCGCGCGGTGCGGTTGATGGCGATCTGGTACGCCTCCATGTAGTCGGGGAAGCGGGTGCGCTCCTCGACGTCGTTGGGGTTGTACTTCCAGTGCTTGTCGGGGCGGTCGAGCCGCTCGAGCAGGCGGGCGCCCTGCTCCTCGAACGAGACGTGCAGCATCGCCTTGACGACCGCGATGCCGCGCTCCACGAGCCCCCGCTCGAACTCGACGATCTTGCCGTAGCGCTCCTGGATCACCTCGGGCGTCGAGAAGCCGCGCACGCGGTGGATCAGCACGTCCTCGTAGTGGGAGCGGTCGAAGACGGCGATCATGCCGGGCTTCGGCAGCGCCGGCTCGAAGCGCCACAGGAAGTCGTGCCGCTTCTCGGCGTCGGTGGGCGCCTTGAAGGCGGTGATCTTGACGCCCTGCGGGTCGACCTGGCCGAGCACGTGGCGCATGATGCCGCCCTTGCCGGCGGTGTCCATCCCCTGCACGACGAGCAGCACCGAGCGCTCGTCGCCCGCCTTGCTCGCGGCGAACAGCCGCTCCTGCAGCTGCGAGAGGTGGTCGGCGCCGGCCGCGAGCGCCGCCCGCCCCGCGAGCTTGTCGCCGTCGAAGCCGGGCGTGGATGCGGGATCCACCTCGTCGAGGCGGACGGAGCGGGTGATGCGGAGCGCGTCGGTGATCGCTGTCATGGGCCAGAGACTAGCCCCCGCTGTCAGCGAGCCTGCGGTGAGCCCTCCGCGCGCGGCCGGACGCCGGGCGAGACGGCGCGGCCGAGCCTGCCCCCCGGCGGTGCGTCGAGCTTGCTCGACATGAGCTTGCTCGCCCACGCGAGCCGCGGATCGGGGTCGATCAGCAGCGTCTTCACCGCGAGCGTCGACGGCAGCGCCAGCAGCGCGCCGATGGGGCCGAGCGCGAACGCCCACACGAGCAGCGACAGGAACGAGGTCGCGGGCGTGACGCCCACCGCATCCCCCGCCACCTTCGGCTGCACGAGCGACTGCATCACGAAGTTGATGACGCTGAAGAGGATCGCGGTCGCGAGGGCGTTGATGGGGCCGTTGGCGAGCAGCGCCATGAGCGTGGGCGGGATCACGCCGAGCACGAAGCCGACGTTGGGGATGTAGTTGGTGACGAAGGCGAACACGGCCCAGACGAGCGCGAGCGGCACCCCCAGCAGCATGAGCGCGATGAGGTCGAGCGCCGAGACGATGAGGCCGAACAGCGTCGTCACGACCCAGTAGCGCTGCACCCCGGCGGCGAAGCGGTCGATGCCGCGCACCATGCCCGGGTTCGTCACCGCGATGCGCTGCATGCGCTCGGGCAGCTGCACGGAGTCCCAGGCGAGGAAGAAGACCACGACGAAGAGCGTCGCGACGAAGGCGAGCGCACTGCCCGCGTCGGAGGCGAGCGCGCCGACGGCGCCGGCGATCGCGCTCGGGCTGAAGGCGCTCTGCAGCTGCTCGAGCGCCTCGTCCTGCGAGACGCCGAGCGTCTCGAGCCAGGCGAGCACGTCGCGGTACATCGCGTTGAAGCGGGCCGAGTAGCCGGGGAGCTCGGTCACGAGCGACTGCACCGACCAGTAGATCGACCACAGGAGCGCGAGCAGGAACGCGTAGACCGTCAGCAGCGACGCGAGGGCCGCGACCATCCGGGGCGCGCCGACGCGCAGCAGCCACTGCTGCAGCGGCATCACGGCGATCACGAGGTTGAAGCCGAGGAAGACGGGGGCGAGGAACGATGCGACCTGGCTGAGCAGGATGAGCACCGCGAACACGGCGATGACGGACAGCAGCACGATGAGGGTGCGCGGCAGCATCCACCGGCGCTCGACCGCCTCGGTCACCTGCGGCACCGGCGGCAGCTCGCGCCTGCGCTGCCAGGGCCAGCGCATCAGCGGTGCTCCGTCCGCTCCGCGGCCGACGGCGACGGGGCCGCGCGCCCCGTGAAGCCGTCCATGCCCTCGTTGACGCCCAGCGCATCCGCCACCAGGTCGGCGAGGGCGGTCGGCAGCGCCTTGATGACGGGAACGAGCCGCACGAGCGGCGGCAGCGCGAGCAGCGGACGGCGCGACTCGATGGCGGCGAGGATCTGCGTGGCGACGCGCGCCTGCGACAGGATCGGCAGCAGCGCCGGCACCTTGGTCGTGACGCCGTCGAACATGCCCGTGTCGATGTAGAACGGCGCGACGGTGAGGGTCGTGATGGGCGAGCGCTCCTTGCGGAGCTCGGCCCGCAGCGACTCCATGAAGCCGACGGCGGCGAACTTCGAGGCGGCGTAGTCGGTCTGGCCGGCGACGCCGATGAAGCCCGCGGCGCTCGCCACGGTGACGATGCGGCCGCGGCCGCGGTCGCGCATGGCCGGCAGCAGCGCCCGGGTGACGAGGATGGGCGCGATCGCGTTCACGCGCATCGTGCGGTCGATCTGCGCCGGCGTCAGCTCGGCGAGGGGACGGCCAGAGACCACGCCGGCGTTGTTGACGAGCACGTCGACGGGGCCGAGCATGAGCGTCTCGGCCGCGGCGAGCTCGATCGCGTCGGCGTCGGCGAGGTCGACGACGACCGCGCTGCCGCGCCCGCCCGCCTCGTCGGCCTCCGCGGCCGCGACGCGCGCGGCGGCGCCGTCGCGATCCCAGATGACGACGTGCGCGCCGCGGCGGGCGGCGCCGAGTGCGACGAGCCGCCCGATGCCGCTCGCGCCGCCGGTGACGACGATCGTCGAGTCGGCGTCGATCCGCAGGTCAGAGCTGCTGCTGCCCATCCGTGTCCCCTTCCAGCACTGCCTCGATGATGCCCGGTCGGGACTGCGAGAGGGCTCGGCGGAGGCCGGCGCGATCGGTGACGCGCTCGAAGGGCCAGCCGTAGGCGGCGGCGAGGTGCTCGAGGTCGACGTCGTGCGGGGTGCGCTGCACGCGCGCGAAGTCGTCGAGGTGGGCGCTCCCGGCGACCTCGAGCAGGTCGAAGAGCGAGCCGCCCCGGTCGTTGCCGACGACGATCTGCAGCCGTGGCCGCTCCTCCCCCGGCGGCACGAGCAGCCCGCCGGCGTCGTGGAGCAGCGCGAGGTCGCCGATGAGCAGGCGCGTGAGTCCGGCGCCGCCGGCGCGCTCGTGCGCGATGGCGATGCCGGATGCGGTGCTCACGGTGCCGTCGATGCCGGCGAGGCCGCGGTTGGCGCGGGCGGTGACCGCCTTGGGGCCGGCGTGCGCGTCGAGCTCGCGGATGAGCCGCGAGGCGGCGACCACGAGCCGGTCGTGCGGCCAGGTGCGCTCCCACACCTGCGTGACGAGGTCGCGGCGCGAGATGGGGCGGCGGCCCTCGGCGAGCTCCGCCTTCGCGTAGTCGGCGCGCGAGAGCGCCGAGTCGGGGGCGGCCTCGGCGTCGCGCTCGGCGGCGAGCGCGCGGCCGGCGCGCACCCAGCGGTCGATCCATTCGGCGTCGGCGCCCGGCTCGGCCTCCTCGACCTCGATGCGGCCGCTCAGCACGGTGCTCGCGCCGGTGCCGCGCACGTTGTCCTGCCCGGCGCGCCCGATCGCGACCACCTCGACGTCGGGGCGGCGGATGAGCCCGCTCACGGCCCGCGACAGGGTCGGGTGGCCGACGACCACGACGCGGCGCACCTCGTCGGCGAGCTGCGGGATGACGTCGCGCCCGTGCTGCACGAGCAGCGGCCCGAAGCGCGCGCCCGAGGTGGGCTCGGCGATGAGCGGCGCGGCGATCGCCTCAGCGAGGTCGACGGCCGCGGGCCCGGCGTCGGCGCCCGCGATCACCACGGTGCGCTCGGCCGGCCGCAGCACGGCGGTCGGCATGGGCGGGCGCTCGACCCGCTCGACGGGCAGTGGCCGCGCCGGCTCGCCGCCCGAGAGCGGCTCGCGGAAGGCGATGTTCAGCTGCACGGGGCCGGGCTCGGTGTGCGCGTCGTCGCGCCAGCCGAGCGCGGCCCGCACGGCGGCGACCGCGTCGCCCTCGGGGTCGACGAGCGCATCCGCCGAGATGTCGAGCAGCACGCGCGCCGCGTCGCCGAAGATGCCCGGCTGGTGCGCCGTCTGGTTGGCGCGGATGCCCTGCAGCTCGGCGGGGCGGTCGGCGGTGATCGCGATGAGCGGCACGTCGCTGTGATGGGCCTCGAGCATCGCGGGGTGCAGGTTGGCGACGGCGGTGCCGCTCGTGACGACGATCGCGGCGGGCCGGCCGGTCTCGCGCGCGAGACCGAGGGCCAGGAACGCGCCCGTGCGCTCGTCGACGCGCACGTGCAGCGCGAGCCCTCCCTCGCGCGCCATGCGCGCGGCGGCGAGTGCGATCGCCTGCGAGCGGGAGCCCGGGCAGACGACGATGTCGGCGACCCCGGCGGCGGCGAGCGCGGCGACCAGCCGGTCGGCGTAGGCGGCGGCCGGCAGGGCCGCCTCAGGCACGTGCGGCGTCGCCGTCGTCGGGCGCGCGGCGCCCGGTACCGTCGGCGTCGCCGTCGGCCTCGTCCTCAGGGCCGACGACCGGCGGGTGCGGCTTCGGCCGCGGCTCGGGGTCGGGCGCGCGCTCGGGGGCCGGCGAAGGCCCGAAGTCCTCGGACTCGAGGGCGGCGAGCTGCGCCTCGATCTCGGCGATGCGGCGGTCGGCCTCCTCGTCGGTCACGTCGGGCGAGCGGGAGAACGAGGGGTCGTCGTCGGGCGCCATCGGGCGGGCGTCGGCGCGCGGGCCCTTGCCCCACGCGAGCCACGCGATCGGTCCGAAGACGGGCACCACGACGATGAGCACGACCCACAGCACGCGGTTGAGGCGGCGGACGCGGCGATCGTCGGTGACCGTCAGGTCGACGAGCGCGTAGACCGTGACCACGAGGGCCAGGATCCCGCCGATGATGAGCCACCTCATGACCCCAGCGTACGTCCCCTGCCTATGGGGCGCTCATAGACTTGGTGCATGGCCCCCTCGATGCGCTACCTGCTCGTGCGCGCTGCGCTCTTCCTCGTGCCGTTCGCGGTGCTGATGGTCGCGCAGGTGCTGTGGTGGCTCTCGCTCATCGTCTCGCTCGCCTTCGCCTTCGCCGCCTCGATCGTGTTCTTCCCGAAACTGCGCGACGAGGCCGCGGCCGACCTGCAGCGGATGCGCGAGGGCCGCAGGCGCGATGGCGCGGGCCCCGACGACGCGGACGTCGAGGACGAGGCGCTCGATCGGCCGGCGGAGTCCGCACCCGATGGGGAAGCCGCCCGGGCGACGGCGGACGAGCCGGTCGCCGACGCGCGCGACCCGCGCGACGACCCCGAGGCATCCGCCCCCCGCTGACCCCGGCGCGCGACGCTCAGCCGCAGGGCTGCCACTCGGGCGGCACCTCGGCCTCCGGCGTCGCGGTGGCTCCGACGCGCGTCTGGCGCACCGTGCACGCGAAGTCGACCCCGCCGCCGTCGCGGGCGGTGGCGCGCACCCCCACCCAGAGGTCGGCCGGCGCGGCGGAGCCCTCGGCGAGCGCGCGCAGCGGCACGTCGAGCTCGATCGCGCCGTCGTCGGCGGCCTGCAGCTGCGTCGCGTCGCCGAGGCCGAGCAGCGCCCCGGCGGGAGCCGGGCAGCTGGCGGCCGCCTGACACGCGACGCCGTGCGCGAGGGCGAGGCGCCGGGCCTCGTCGATGAGACCCTCGGACGGTTGCCAGATGGGAAGCCCGGACTCCGCGGGCGTCGCAGGGTCGCCGTCGACCCGGATCGTCGACGGCTCGATGCTGACGAGGCCCTCGTCGATCGGCTCCGTGCGGTAGAGGCCCGGGTACAGCAGCGTGCCGCCGACGCCGCCGATCTCGACGCCCAGCAGGCGCGGCAGCACGCCGACGCCGCGCTCCTGCTCGAGCACGACGCGCTCCGCGAGGCTCGTCGTCAGCCGCCACCCGTCCGGGTCGCGCACCGCGGCGAGCCGCCGCTCGATGCGGCCCGGGCCGCCGGAGAGCTCGACGAGCACGGCTGCGGCGTCGCCGTCGAGCTCGACGGCCGCGACGTCGAACCGCCGGGTGCGGTCGGCGGCGGCGAGCGCCGCGTCGGTCAGCAGCGGTGCGTCGCCCTCGACCGGCACGAGCGCGGTCGCGTCGTCGGCGCGGCCGTCGGCGATCGCCCCGATGTAGTCGAGCGCCAGCTCGGTGAGCGCCGCGGTGTCGGCAGCCTCGGCCTGGCGCTGCACGGCCTGCACGATCGCGGCGGTCGAGCCGCCCGCGACGAGCAGCGCGGCGAGGATGACGCCGGCGATGAGCCTCCGGCGGCCAGCGCCGTTCCCCGTGCGGTCGACGTCGGGTGCCGGCTGCGGCTCGGCGGCGGATGCGTCGGATGCGTCGGACGCGTCGGCTCGGTCGGGCGCGTCGACGCGGTCGGGCGCGTCGTCGACCTCGCCGGCCGGCAGCTCCGGCGGCATCTCGAACTCCGGCATCCTCGACGGCACGGGTCCATCATCGCGCGCCGCGCTCATCCGGTGAACGTCGGCAGCGTGCCCTCCCACTCGACGAGCTCGACCGATCCCTCCGGGAAGGCGAGCGCCGTCAGGCGGGGGTCGTCGATGTCGGCCGCCGCCGCATCGACGCGGCCCGCAGCGAGGTCGAGCGTGAGCTGCACGATGAGCGGCTGCTCCGCCTCCTCCGCGAGGCGGTCGAGGGCGGTGTAGGCAGCGCAGACGTCACTGAACGGCAGCCCCTCGGCCTCCTGGATCTCGACGTGCTCCATCGCCGTGGCGAGCTCGTCGAAGCCGTCGATCGTCGCCAGCGCCGCGCGGACCTGCTCCGCCTCGATCGACGCGCCAGTCGCTGGGACCACCGTGAGGCGCGGTTCTGCGCCGCCGACCACCTCGACGGTCGCGATCGACCCGGGGTGCGCCGCGACCAGCGGCCGGCGCGCATCGATGAGCGCCGCCCTGATCCGATCGGCGTCGGCTGCAGACGCAGGCAGCATCGCGAGCTCCGAGCCGAGCGCGCTCCGGTCGAGGCACAGCTGCAGGTCGGGCTCGGGCAACGCCTGCCCGGGCGAGGTCGACGGCGCCGGAGCCGCTGCAGTCGTCTGGGAGCCGGCGGTCGACGCAGCGCACCCGGCGAGCGCCACCGAGAGCGCGACGGCCCCGACGAGCAGGCTCAGGCCCGCAGCTGCTGCACGAGCGGAGCCATCGGGGCGCATGCCCCCACCGTACGGCTGAACGGGCCGGGGGGGTCACGATCCGGTCACGGCTGCGGCGAGACAGCGCGGCAGTCGCGTCAGGCGGTGATGAAGCCCGCCGGGCCGGCCCAGATCGCTATCGCGAGGCCGACGCCGTAGAGCAGCGCCGTCATGCCGGTGAGGCCCAGCGCCGTGATGAGGTCGCGCGGCGAGCGCGCCATGACCACGATCACCATCGCCGGCCCCGCGAGCAGCAGCACCGCGAAGACCGCGAAGCCGTAGGCGAGCGCGTAGGAGAAGATCCACAGGATGACGAACGGCACGAGCATGAGCGCCACGTAGAGCGCCTTCGACGCCCGGCGGCCGATGAGGGTGGCGAGGCTGCGCTTGCCGGCCGTGCGGTCGGTCTCGATGTCGCGCAGGTTGTTGCAGAGCATGAGCGCGGCCGAGATGGCGCCGATCGCCGCGCCGAGCGCGAGGGAGTCCTCGGTGACGCGGCCGATGATCGCGTAGGTCGTGCCGGCGACGGCGACCGGGCCGAAGAAGAGGAACGCCATGAGCTCCCCGAGCGCGTAGTAGCCGTAGGGGCGCTTGCCGCCCGTGTAGCCCCACGCGGCGAGGATGCAGACGACGCCGACGACGAGCAGCAGCCAGCGGCCGCTCACGAGCACGACGACGAGTCCGGCGACCGCACCGGCGGCGAGGAACCCGATCGCGACGTTCCGCACGGCGACCGGGCTGGCCTTGCCCGCGCCGACGAGGCGTCCCGGCCCGACCCGCACCGCATCCGTGCCCCGCACCCCGTCGGAGTAGTCGTTGGCGAAGTTCACGCCGATCTGCATGCAGAGCGCGAGCGCGAGGCACGCGAGCGCGACGCCGAGGTGGAAGCCCTCGGCGTTGAACGCGGCCGCGCTGCCGAGCGCGACCGGCGCGATCGCCATGCCGAGCGTGCGGGGTCGGGCTGCGGCGATCCAGTCGCGCCAGGTGGCGGGCGAGGGCGCAGTGCCCTCGTGCTGGGCGCGGCGAGCGGGGTTGCCGGAGCGGGGAGAGGCCATCGCCTCGATCGTAGCCGGGCGGCCGCCGCCGGCCCGTCGCTCGACCGGCTCTGCGCCGCGCCGACCGGATAGTCCGGTCGGCCCCGCACGGAGCCGGTTGACGGACGGCGCGCGGCGGCGTCAGCCGAAGATGCCGCGGCGGCGGCGCTCCTGGGTGCGGCTCGCGACGAGCCGAGCCAGGCGCTTGCGGTCGGGCTTGCCGGATGCGGTGGTCGGCATCACCGACACCGTCACCAGGTGGTTGGGCCGGGCGGGCTTGCCGAGCGCGTTCCCCACGGCGGCGCGGATCTCGGCGAGCGAGGGCTTGAGCGTCGTGACGACCGCGGGCACCTCGCCCCACTCGGGGTGCGGCGCGGCGACGACCACCGCGTCGGGCGCGAACGTCTGCACCACGTGCTCGACCGCCGCGAGCGAGATCTTGATGCCGCCCGAGTTGATCACGTCGTCGATGCGCCCCGACACCTGCAGCGTGCCGCCGACGAGGCTGCCGGCATCGCCCGTCTTGTACCAGCGGGTGCCCGAGCTGTCGGTGACGAACCGCTTCTCGGTGAGCGCCGCGTCCTCGTAGCCGTCGGCGAGCTGCGGCCCGGCGATCTCGATCTGGTCGGTGAGGCGGATCTTCACGTCGCGCAACGGACGGCCGTCCCACACGCAGCCGCCGACCGTCTCGGTCGCGCCGTACGTGCGCGTGATGCGCCAGCCGAGCCGCGCCGCCCGCTCGATGAGGCCGAACGGCGCGCGCTGGCCGCCGAGCAGGATGCGGTCGAGGCGCGCGATGGGCCCGATGAAGGAGCGGTCGAGCATCGCCGCGTCGACGAGCCGCGCGAGCTGCGTCGGCACGAGCGACGTGAACTTGCGCTCGTGCTCGAGGCTCTGCACCGCCTCGACGAAGGCCTCGGCGGTGAACGACCCCTCGGTGCGCACGAGAGGCGCGCCGGAGGCGGCGTTCCGCCAGATCACGTTGCGGCCGGCGATGTACTGCTCGGGCAGCGCGAGCACCCACTGGCCGGGGCCGCCGAGCCGCTCGTTGGCCGCGTCGGTCGAGGCCGCGATGGCCTCGTCGGAGATGATGACGCGCTTGGGCACGCCGCTGGAGCCGCTCGTCTCGACGACGATCGCCATGCTCGCACCTCCTCGGTCGTCCGTGCCTTCGCTGCTCAGTACTGCCAGGGGAACGGGGACCAGTCGGGCTCCCGCTTCTCGAGGAACGCGTCGCGCCCCTCGACCGCCTCGTCGGTGCCGTACGCGAGGCGGGTCGCCTCGCCGGCGAAGATCTGCTGGCCCACGAGCCCGTCGTCGACGGCGTTGAAGGCGAACTTCAGCATCCGGACGGCCGTGGGGCTCTTCGTCAGGATCTCGCGGGCCCAGTCGAGCGCCGTCGCCTCGAGCTCCTCGTGCGGCACGGCCGCGTTGATCGCGCCCGCCTCGAGCGCCCGCTGCGCCGAGTACTCCCGGGCGAGGAAGAAGACCTCGCGCGCGAACTTCTGCCCCGTCTGGCGCGCCATGTAGGCGGAGCCGTAGCCCGCGTCGAACGACCCGACGTCGGCATCCGTCTGCTTGAAGCGGCCGTGCTCGGCGCTCGCGATCGTCAGGTCGCAGACCACGTGCAGCGAGTGGCCGCCGCCGGCCGCCCAGCCGGGCACGACCGCGATGACGACCTTCGGCATGAAGCGGATGAGCCGCTGCACCTCGAGGATGTGGAGGCGGCCGGAGCGCGCGGGGTCGATGGTGCCCGCGGTCTCGCCCTCGGCGTACTTGTAGCCGTCGCGGCCGCGGATGCGCTGGTCGCCGCCGGAGCAGAAGGCCCAGCCGCCGTCCTTCGGGCTCGGCCCGTTGCCGGTCAGCAGCACCACGCCGATGCGGCTGTCCTGCCGCGCGGCGTCGAGGGCGCGGTAGAGCTCGTCGACGGTGCGCGGCCGGAACGCGTTGCGCACCTCGGGCCGGTCGAAGGCGATGCGCGCGATGCGCCCGTCGCGCGAGCGGTGCACCGTGATGTCGTCGAACCCGGGCTCCGCGTCGGCCCATTCGGCGGCGTCGAACAGGGGCGAGATGGTCACCGCTCCACCCTAGCCACCGGAGCCTGGCCGGGGGCGGGGCGCGGTGCCGATCGGCGGGGCGCGCACCGCGCCCCAGCTCACTCCTCGCAGGGCACGATCGGCAGGTCGAGCCGCTCGGGCTCGGGGCAGAGCCACTGGGCGGCGCCCGTGAGGCGATCGGGCAGGGCGCGGATGCGCACCTCCGTCCAGCGGTCGCCGATCGCGATCGGCGCGCCGATGTCGACGCCGCCCGTCAGCGGGTTCACCGAGCGCAGGTGCGGCTCCTCGAGCTGCTGCACCCTCGCCTCGGCGTCGACGCCGCAGCTCGCCTCGGCCTGGCAGTCGTGCACGATGTCGAGCGCCAGGTCGGCGGCGACGACCGCGACCATCATGTCGAGCTCGAGCCCGCTCCAGATCTCCGTCACGGAGGCCGGGTCGCCGTCGACGACGAAGGCGTTGCCGACCGACCGGAAGAGCCCGGTGTCGACGCCGTCCTGCATGTAGGCGCCCGGGTAGAGCAGCATCCGCCGATTCGCCTCGAGCTCGACGGATCCGACGGAGACCTGCGCCAGCTGGTGCTCCTGGTACACCTGGGGGATCTCGGTGAGCGACGTCGTGATGCGCCAGGCGCCGTCGGCCTCCTCGGCGCGCAGCAGCCGCTGCAGCTCGAGTCCGCCGACGGTGTACTCGACGACCACCGTGCCGGTCGCGCCGTCCAGGTGCCCGACCGCTGCGGAGTAGTCGCGGATCGGCCGCGCGGCCGCGAGCACCTCGTCGGGCGCGAGCTGGCCGCGCAGCGTCGGTGGCACGAGCGCGGAGGCGTCCGAGGCGCGACCCTCCGCGATCGCGGTGAGGTACTCCATCGCCGTCGCCTGCAGCGCGGCCGTTCGCGCGGCGGCGGCCGAGCCGGCGGCCCCGTGGACGCCGGCCTGGATCACCGCCCCGAGCAGCAGGCCCGCGACGCCCACCGCGACGAGCACCCGCGCGAGCCAGGCTCGCGGGCGGGCCCCGACCACCGGTGCCATCGTGAGCGCGGCCGCCGGCCCTTCGAGCTCGCCGGGCCCGGGGAACCCGCCGTCGGCGACGGTCCGCTCGGTCGCGACCGGCGGTGGCATCACGAACTGCGGCATGTCTGTCGACATGGCCGAATCATCCCGCCGCGGGACGCCTCTGACCAGGGTCCTCTTGGTGAGGAATCGACGCGTTCAGGCACCCGCTCCCGCCCTACGGGACGCACGCCTCCCAGGCCTCGACCTGCCCCGTCCCGAGGCTCGGCATGCCGCACTCCCAGTCCCCCGGATCCGCGCCGTCCGCGAAGTCGCCGCGCATGCGCACCTCGTGCCACTCGAGCTCGCCGCCTGCGTCGGTCGAGCGCGCGAGGTAGACCGACGCCTGCGTCGCATCCGCCCCCTCGAGGTACGGCTGCACCTGATGGGTCGGCACGAGCTCGCCGGGCGGGATGCCGCAGTCCTCGCGCAGCTGGCACGCGAGCCCGAACGCCATCGCGACCGGCTCGAGCCGCTCGGCGACGCCGGGCGCGACCTGCACCATCGGCGAGATCTCGACCACCGTGCGCGCGTCGCCGTCGACGCTGAACGTGACCGACTGCGTGCTCACGAAGCCGTCGTCGTGGGCGTCGGTCATGTAGAGCGCGGGGTAGAGCAGCAGCTCGCCCGACGCCGCCGGCACGCCCGCGAGCGACACGCTCGACGTTCCGGGGCCGTAGGCGTAGTTCTGCACGCGCTCCGCGAGCGAGGTCGTCACCCGCCAGCCGCCCGCCTCCCGCACCGCCTCGAGCGTGCGCGAGACGTCGGTGCGGCCGAGCACGAAGCCGACCTCGATGCGCGCCTCGTCGCCCTCGATCTGCGCGAAGCCCGCCTGCGGCTCGGTGATCCGGCCCGCTGCTGCGAGGACGGGGTCGGTGAGCAGATCGGCCGCCCCGGCGAGGCCGGGAGGCGGCACGAGCCGCGTCGCCTCCTCCGCTCGACCGTCCGCGATCGCCGTGAGGTAGGCCATCGCCGCCTCGGTCAGCCGCGCCCGGTCGCCGTCGCCCGCCGCGCGCTCCATCCCCTGCACCGCCGAGACGAGCCCGGCCCCGAGCAGCACGCCGACGAGCGTCGCGGCGAGCAGGAGGCGCCACGGGCGCCGGACCGGCTGCGGATCCGGCCGGCCCCAGGGCTCCTCGTCCTCGTCGCTCGGCGACGCCGGCTCGCGCGAGCGCTCCGGATGCGTGGCGTGCGGCGCGGCGGACGGCTCGCCGGCCGCGCCGGTCGCGGGGGCCGCATCGGCCGCCGCGGCGCTCGCCGGAGCATCCGCCTCCGGCGGCATCGCGAAGTCGGGCATCTCCGTCGGCACGCCCTCATCCTGGCGCGGTCGCGCCCGGCGCGGGTGCGCCGTGCCCGGATCGTTATCCGGATGCCCGGATCAGACCGGGGCGGAGAGCGCCGAGAGGAAGCCCCAGCCGAACCAGCTCGCCGCGGCGAAGAGCACGAGCAGGCCGAGGCCCAGCGCGGCGCCGAACACGCCGGTGCGGCGGCCGTCCGGCTTCGTCGCCGCGATGCATCCGACCACCACGCCGCTGAGGCCGAGCACCACGGCGGCGACGAGCACCGCCACGACGAGCGGCAGCTCGCCCGGGCGCGGCGCGAAGAGGTAGCTCATCTGCTGCGCGAGCGAGACGCCGTAGAGCACGACGGCGATCGCCAGGAGCCAGAGCGACAGCGCGCCGCGGCGGGCGCTGCGGCGGTCGCGGTCGCGCGGCGCGGGCTCGCGCTCGGGCGCGTCGGTCTCGTGCAGCAGGTCCTCGAGCATGCGGCGATGCTACGCGGCGCGGCGGACGCGCGCCGTCAGCCGCGCGGGCGAGCCGCCGAGCGCGGGGCGAGGGCGCGCGCCGGCGTCGTCACGGCCCGCACGGCCGGGGCTCCTCGCCCGCGAGCGCGCAGCGCATCCCCTCGAACGTCGACAGGTCGGGGCTCATGCGGCCCACGACCTCGAGCGCCGTGCCGACGTCGCCGGAGGCGATCGGCACGCGCACGGCGACCTCGCCCGCCTGCCCCGACCAGGGCACGACGATCGGGTCGGGCAGGGTCGAGGCGTTGAAGCCGGCGGGCAGATTGCACGAGCGGTCGGCGCTGCACGCCGCCGCGAAGCCGCTGCCGGTCGCGGCGAGCTGCGAGAGCGCGGCCGCGGTGAGCGTGGGCTCGAGGTCGATCGCCGACTGCGTGCGCGGGTCGCCGTCGACGTCGACGGTGCTGCCGGGCATCGTCACGAGCGCCGTCTCGATCGGGGCGATCGTGTGCCTGCCGGGCAGGAGCAGCAGGCTGCGGGTCGCGGGCACGACGCCGATCGCGTCGACCTGCACCGGCACCGACAGCGCCGACGAGATCGGCACCGGCTCGCCGAGCGTGCGCTGCATGCGCCAGGCGCCGTCGGCGAAGACCGCCTCGATGCGGCTCAGGATCGTGCGGTCGGCGACCGCGTACGAGACGTCGACGCGCGCCGTGCCGTCGCCCAGCACGACCTCGGTGATGCGCGGGCTGCGCAGCCTCCCGTCCGCCGCGATCGAGCTCGGCTGCGCCGACGCGCGCTGCGCCGAGCCGAGCAGCGCGGCGTCGGCGGTCTCGTCGTCGCCCGCCGCGATCGCGCCGAGGTAGCCGAGCACCGCGTCGCGCACCGCCTGCTCCGAGCGCGGGCCGCTCTGCGCGGCGAGCGCCTGCACGCCCAGCGTCGCGCCGACGCCCACCAGCAGCGCCACGAGCGCGACCGCGATGTGCGAGCGCCGCACGCCGCCCTCGCGAGGCGGCTCCGCCTCGTCGGGCATGTGGAACTGCGGCGCCGACGCCATGGCCCCAAGGATGCCACCGCATCCGCGCCCCGCTACTGCAGCAGGCCCAGTGCGAAGCCGATCACCAGGAAGATCACGGGGTTCGAGATCACGAGCAGCCCGCCGGTGATCGCCGCCATCGTGATGTTGGCCGTGCCGCGCTTCGCCGCGGCGGTGATGGCGAAGGCGATCGAGAGCAGCGTGACGATGCCCCACACCGGCAGCAGCCAGATGACGAGGCCGTCGAGCTCGACGAACGCGATGCCGACCGAGACGAGGAACATCGCGCCGCACACGAGCGCCGCCACGAGCGCGAGGATGCCCCACACCGGATTGCGGCGGCGCGCGCCGGTCGCGCGCGTCTCGGTCACCCAGGGCAGCTCGCTCACCCGCACAGTCTGGCAGGCGTGCGAGCATGGGCGCGTGGACCTCGCCTACGAGCGGCTCGCCGACCGCATGCACGTCGTCTCGCTGCCGCTCGTGACGCGCTTCCGCGGCGTCGACGTGCGCGAGGTCGCGCTCTTCTCGGGCGCTGCGGGTTGGGGCGAGTGGAGCCCCTTCCTCGAGTACGGGTCCGAGGAGGCCGCGCGGTGGCTGCGCGCGGCGCTCGAGGACGCCGACCTGGAGCGCCCGGCCGCCGTGCGCGACCGCGTGCCCGTGAACGCGACGCTGCCCGCCGTCGCGCCCGACGCGGTCGCCGCGGTGCTCGCCCGCTACGACGGCTGCCGCACCGTGAAGGTGAAGGTGGCGGAGGCCGGCCAGGTGCTCGCCGACGACGTCGCGCGGGTGGCCGAGGTGCGCGCGCTGCTGCCGGATGCGCGGATCCGGGTCGACGCGAACGGCGGGTGGGGCGTCGACGAGGCCGAGACCGCGGTGCGCGCGCTCGAGCGCTTCGACCTCGAGTACGTCGAGCAGCCGTGCGCCACGGTGCCCGAGCTCGCCGAGCTGCGGGCCAGGCTGCACCGGCTGGCGATCCCGATCGCGGCCGACGAGTCGGTGCGGAAGGCGGAGGATCCGCTGCTCGTCGCGCGCGCCGGCGCGGCCGACGTGGTGGTCGTGAAGGCGCAGCCGCTCGGCGGCATCCGCGCCGCGCTCGCGATCGTCGCCGACGCGGGGCTGCCGGCGGTCGTCTCGAGCGCACTCGACTCGTCGGTGGGGCTGTCGATGGGGGCCGCGCTCGCGGCCGCGCTGCCCGAGCTGCCCTTCGACTGCGGCCTGGGCACGGGCGCGCTCCTCGCCGCCGACGTCGCCGAGCCGCTCGTGCCGGTCGGCGGCTCGATCCCGGCCGGCCGCGTCGCGCCCGATCCGGCGCTGCTCGCGGCGCACGCGGCGTCGCCCGAGCGCACCGCCCACTGGCGCGCGCGCCTCGCGGCCGCGCTCCCCCACCTCTGAGGCGCATCCGTCCGCCTCGCCGCCCGCCCCGTTCGTCAACCGGCTCCGCGAGGCTCCGGCCGGATAGTCCGGCCGGACGCGCACCTGGCCGGTCGACGAACGGGGCTCTCCACAGAGCGGATGCGCGGGGCGACGGGCCGTGCGCACGTCGCGCCATCCTCCGGCGCATGCACTTCCTCGACTGGCTCGGCGCCATGGGCGGCGTCTGCACCACGAGCGCCGCGACCGAGCACGCGACCCGCGCCGAGCTGCGCCGGCTCCGCGACAGCGGCGCGCTCTGGACGCCGCTCCGCGGCTGGGTGGCGCTCAGCGGCCTCGAGAGCGACGCGACCCGCGCGCTGCGGCTCGGCGGCGTCGTCTCGTGCGTCTCGGCGTTCCGCGCGCACGGCGTCTGGGTGCCGCACGGTGACGACGACCTGCACGTGCGGGTCAACCGCGAGACCCACAGCGAGCGGGTGGACCGCGCCGAGGGACGCGACGGGGTGCTCGTGCACCGCATGCACGCGCATCTGCTCGACCTCCGCCCCTGGGATGCGGTCGACGGGGTCGTGGCCGCGCTCGCCGTGGCCACCGGCTGCCTCGCGACCTCCGACCTCATCGCCGCTGCGGACTCCGCGCTGCAGCAGGGGAAGGTGCAGCGCTCCGACCTCGACGAAATGGCCGCCGCCCTCCCCGCGCGACGGCGAGCGGGCCTCGAGCGAGCCAGCCATCTGTCCGGCTCCGGCTCGGAGTCGACGTTCGCGGCGCTCCTGCGGCGCTGCGGCATCGCCTTCGAGCAGCAGGCGCAGCTGCTGCCCGGCGAGTTCTGCGACTTCCTGATCGGCAGGTCGCTGGTCGTGGAGATCGACTCGGTCGAGTGGCACGGCTCGCGCGCGCAGCAGGCCGTCGACCGCCGGCGGGACGCCCAGCTGACGGCGCTCGGGTACCGCGTGCTGCGCTTCACCTACGAGCAGGTGCTGTTCGACCCCGCATACGTCGTCGACGCGGTCCTCGCGCTCGTGCGCCGCGACGTGCACGAGCGGCGGCCGTGGGCCGCGCGGCCGGTCGCGGAGGAGTAGGAAGCCACCGTTCGTCGACCCGCCAGGTGCGCGCCCGACCGGACTATCCGGTCGCCCTCACGCGGAGCCGGTTGACGAACGATGAGCCAGCACGCGTGCCGGCCAGCCGGCGAGCGGCCTACAGCCCGCTGTACGCGTGCAGGCCCTTGAAGAAGAGGTTGACGACCGTGAAGTTGAAGAGCACGGCGGCGAAGCCGACCAGCTGCAGCCAGGCCGAGCGGGAGCCCCGCCAGCCGCGCGTGGCGCGGGCGTGGATGTAGCCGGCGTAGATCACCCAGATCACGAACGTCCACACCTCCTTGGTGTCCCAGCCCCAGTAGCGGCCCCAGGCGTGCTCGGCCCAGATGGCGCCGGCGATGAGCGTGAACGTCCAGGAGATGAAGCCGATCACGCCGACGCGGTACGCGAGGTCCTCGAGGGCGACCGTCGACGGCAGCGACCGCAGGAACCCGTTGTCGCGGCGCTCCTTGATGAGCTGCAGGATGCTGAGGCCCGACCCCAGCGCGAAGAGGCCGGTGGCGAGCGTCGCGACGAAGACGTGGATGACGAGCCAGTACGACTGCAGCGCCGGCGGCAGCGGCGTGGGCGCGACGTAGAAGTTGACGGTCGCTACGCCGAGGAAGACGGTCGCGAGCCCCGAGATGAAGACGCCGAGGAAGTTGAGGTCGCGCCACACGCGCGAGAGCACGAAGACGCCGACGATCACGGCGATGCCGGTGAGCGCGAACTCGTACATGTTCGCCCACGGCACGCGGCCCGCGGAGAGCCCGCGCAGCACCGCGCCGCCGACGTGCAGCGCCCACGCGATGACGATGAGCGTGAACCCGATGCGCGCGCCGCGGCCCGGCAGCGGGGCGGATGCGACTAGCTCGGCGGGCGGGACGGGCGCGCCCGCGCCGACCAGCTCGCGCGCGGTCGCGGGTGCCGGCTTCGCGGCGGAGCGGCGCGCGACGTCGACCGCGTAGGCGACGAACGACAGCGTGTACACCGCCATCGCCGAGTAGACGAGCAGCAGCGAGTAGGCGTTGAGGTCTGCTGGGGTCACGGTTCGATCGTACTCCCGCGCTCGGCGCGACCGCCTGCGGCGGCGGGCTCGACGATGCGCCGACCCAGGTCGTCGACGGCTCGCTCGAGCGTCGGGTCCTCGCCCCGCGCGAGGCCCGCGAGCTCGAGCCCGGCCGACGTCGCCTTCACCCACATGCGGCGGCGCGGGATGAGCAGCGACGCGAGCAGCGAGACGAACAGCACGACGGTGATCCAGAAGACGGGGGTCTGCGTGTGGTCGACGTGCGATTCGATCACGCCGTAGCGCCGCACATCCTCGAACGTGATGGAGCCGAGCCCGCCGGGGATGTCGAGCGTCTGCCCCGGCACCATCGTGAGCGCGTCGACGCCGCTGTCGCCGCCGGCGATCTGCGTCATCTCCTCGGTCTCGAGGGCATACACCGAGCGCGGGATGCCCGAGTCGAGCCCGAGGTCGCCGGTGAACGCCTGCAGCGACAGCACGGGGTTCGCGAGGTCGGGGTAGGCCGAGGCGAGCGCGCCCGTCTCCTGCACGACCGCGGTCGGGTAGAAGAAGCCGCGCAGGCCGAGCTGCTCCTCGAGCCCGTCCGGCAGCTTCATGACGCCGAGGCTCGTCATGAGGTCGTCCTGCGCGAGGAACGGCGTGTACTCGTCGTAGACGACCTGCCCCTCGCTGTCGCGCACCGAGATGCGCGGGGCGTAGCCGTTCGAGATGAGGTAGAGGTCGGCATCCGCGACGGCGAGCGGCTCGTTCACCTTGATCTGCGCCGCGCGCGCCTCGCCGCCCTCGGTCACCGACACGTGCGCCGTGAAGTCGAGCGGCGCGCCGACGGCGTTGGGGTTCTCGGTCTCGTAGACGACGTCGAGGTCGTCGAGCTGCACCGCGAACGGCGCGAGCCCCGCGTCGTCGAACCACTGCCCGGCGGTGAACGAGTCGTAGCTCGAGAGCGTGTTGGCGAAGCCGCGCCCCTCGATCACGAGCCGCTGCCCGCTGTAGCCGAAGCCCGAGCCGATGCCGATGACGACGAGCAGCGCGAGCATCGAGATGTGGAAGAGCAGGTTGCCGGTCTCGCGGAGGTAGCCGCGCTCGGCCGAGATCGAGTCGCCGTAGCGGGTCGTGCGGTAGCCGAGCCGGCGCAGCACGCGGTCGGCGCGGTCGAGGTCGGATGCGTCGCCGGGCACGGTCTGGAACCCCACGAGCCGCGACAGCCGGGCGGGGGTGCGCGGCGGCAGCGCCCGCATGGCGCGCCAGTGGTGCACGAGGCGCGGGATGACGCACCCGACGAGCGAGGTGAACAGCAGCAGGTAGATGGCCGAGAACCAGGGGCTCGAGTAGACGTCGTGCAGCGAGAGCGCGTCGTAGAGCCACACGAGCTCGGGATTGTCGGCGCGCACCTGGATGACGCCGTTGGGGTCGGAGGATCGCTGCGGCACGAGGCTGCCGGGGATCGCCGCGACCGCGAGGAGCAGCAGCAGCACGATCGCCGTGCGCATCGAGGTGAGCTGCCGCCAGAGGAACCGCCCCCAGCCGCGCGCGTCGAGCCTCGGGTCGCCAGGCTGCCGCGTCGCCTCGGCGGGCGCGTCGACGTGGTCGCCCGGCCGCAGCGGGTCGGAGCCCGACTCAGATGATCGTGACAACGGAGGCGATCCAACCCTGGAGCGATTGCATGATGGCGTTCCACGCACCGGTGACCATGAGGACGCCGATCGCGATGAGCATCGCGCCGCCCAGGATGTTGATGAGGCGGATGTGCCGGCGCAGCCACGCGACCGCGCCGCCCGCCCAGCCGAGGCCGAGCGCGACGAGCAGGAACGGAATGCCGAGCCCGAGCGCGTAGGCGAGGCCGAGCACCGCGCCCTGGGAGGCGGAGCCGGTCGTGACCGTGAGCGCGCTGATGGCGGCGAGCGTGGGGCCGGAGCACGGGGTCCAGCCGAGGGCGAAGACGATGCCGACGAGCGGCGCCGCCCACAGGCCGCCCGCGCGCACCTGCTGCGGCTTCCAGACGCGCTGGAGGAACGAGAACTGACCGACGAAGACGAGCCCGAGCACGATGAGCACGCCGCCGAGGATGCGCACGAGCAGGTCGCTGTGCTGCAGCAGGAAGGCGCTCACGGCGCCCACGATGGCGTTGCCGAGCACGAACACGAGCGCGAAGCCGGCGATGAACAGCGAGACGCCGGCGACGAGCCTGCCGCGGCTGCCGTCGCGGCCCACGAGCGAGCCGACGAGGCCGAGGTAGCCGGGCACGAGCGGCAGGATGCACGGGCTCGCGAACGAGACGAGCCCAGCGAGCAGCGCGATCGGGATCGAGACGAGCAGCTGGCCGCTCAGCACGGCGCCCGCCGGATCGAGCAGCAGCGCCGGGTCGGCGGCGGCGGCGAGCGTGCCCAGGGCGGCGGAGGCGATCACCGCTCGAGCTCCTCCTGCAGCAGTGTCGAGAGGATGCTCGTGTCGGTCACGGCGCCCGAGACGCGCGCGGCGACCCGGCCCTCGGCGTCGAGCACGAGCGTGGTCGGCACTGCGTTGGGAGCCACGATGCCGGTGAAGGCGAGCTGCCCCGACGCGGTCTCGTCGTCGAGCACCGACGGGTACTCCATGCCGAACTGCTCCTCGAACGCGGTCGCCTGCGCCGCGCCGTCGCGAGTGTTGATGCCGATGAAGTCGACGCGGTCGCCGAACTCGGCGTGCAGCTCGGCGAGCACCGGCGCCTCGACCCGGCACGGCGGGCACGCGGCGTACCAGAAGTTCACGAGCGCGACCCCGTCGAGCTCGGAGGAGTCGAACTGCCCGCCGTCGGCGAGCGCGCCGGCGAAGTCGCCCGGCGTCTGCCGCTGGTCGGGCGCGATCTCGGTGACGACGCCGTCGCCCGCGATGTAGCCGGCGTCGCCGACCTGCCCCGCCACGCCGTCGGCGCTCGAGCAGCCGACCAGCACGAGCGCCGACGCGACAGCGACCGCGGCCGCGACCTTGCGCATCCGCCCCATCACACCGCTCCCGCGTCGATCGCGTCGACCTCGGCGGCCGGCTCGGCGTAGTCGATCTCGGTGAAGCGGCCGTCGACGCGGGCGAAGCTCGTGATCGAGGAGAGCTGGCAGCGGCGCGTGCGCGGGTCGTGCCAGAGCCGCTTGCCGGCGAGCTCGAGGTGCGCCATCCAGATCGGCGACTGGTGGCTCACCATGACGATGTCGCCGTCGTCCTCCGACTCGTCGAGCTCATCCCACGCGTCCTCCATCGCGGCGACGACGCGCTGCGCGATCGCCCGGTAGGGCTCGCCCCACGAGGGACGGAAGGGGTTGCGCAGCAGCGGCCACGCCGACGGGTGGCGCAGCGCCCCGCTCGCCTCGAACGTCTTGCCCTCGAAGTCGTTCGTCGGCTCGATGATGCGGTGCTCGGTGCGGGTCTCGAGCCCGAACGCGGCCGCCCACGGCTCGGCCGACTGCTGGGCGCGCTCGAGCGGGCTCGCGGCGAGCCGCACCACGCTGCGCGCGGCCGGGCCGGTGGCGAGGTGGTCGACGGCGAGCTGCGCCATGCGCTGCCCGCGCTCCGAGAGCAGGTAGCCCGGCATGCGGCCGTAGAGCACGCGCTCGGGGTTGTGCACCTCGCCATGGCGCACGAGATGGAGGCGACGGGCGGGCATGAAGCCATCGTAGCGACGATTCCCATGATGCCCGAGCCTGGGAGGATGGCTCCGTGCCCCTCCTCGTCCCGCTCGCGATCGCGCTCGTCGTCGCCGCGGGCGCGGGCCTGCTGTGGACGTGGGCGCGCTACGTCGCGCACCGGGCGCACGGCACGCCGGTGGCGCTCGCGGTGCTCGTGCTCGCGGTCGCGGGCGTCGCCCTGCTCGTGCTCTCGGAGGCGCCGGATGCGTCGGTGCCGGCCGCCGCCGGCTGGGTCGCGCTCGGCGCCGCGGCCGTGGTGCTCGTCGCCGGCTGGGCGCTCGTCGCGACCGTCGGCGGGGAGCTCCGGCGCGGCGGCCCGGCGCGGCGTCGGTAGGATCGGCCCGTGACTCGGACTCTCATCAAGGACCTCGCATCGCTCCCCGACGGCCCCGTGCAGGTGCAGGGCTGGGTCGAGAAGGTGCGCGACCAGAAGCGCGTGCAGTTCGTGATCCTGCGCGACGAGTCGGGCTCGGCGCAGCTCGTGAACCCGGTGAACGAGGAGACGGCCGAGACCGCCGCGACCATCTCGGGCCTCATGCACGGCTCGTTCGTCACGGTGACGGGCGACCTGAAGGCCGACGAGCGCGTGAAGCTCGGCGGGCTCGAGGTCAAGGTCGGCTCGCTCACGGTCGAGTCGGTCGCCAAGGACTCCCCGATCGCCGAGGACTCGTCGATCGACAAGCGCCTCGACTGGCGCTTCCTCGACCTGCGCCGCCCCGAGGCGCAGCTCATCTTCCGCGTGCAGACGACCATCGAGCACGCGATGCGCCAGCACTGGATCGATGAGGGCTTCATCGAGCTGCACACGCCGAAGCTCATGGCGACGGCCTCCGAGTCGCGCGCCGAGCTCTTCGAGGTGCCCTACTTCGAGACCACCGCGTACCTCGCGCAGTCCCCCCAGCTGTTCAAGCAGATGGCGCAGGCAGCCGGCTTCGGCAAGATCTTCGAGATCGGCCCGGCGTTCCGCGCCGACCCCTCCTTCACGAGCCGCCACGCGACCGAGTTCACGTCGATCGACTCCGAGATCTCGTGGATCGACACGCACGAGGACGTCATGCAGCTGCACGAGACGCTGCTGGCGAAGGCGCTCGCCGCCGTCGTCGAGCGCCACGGCGCCGAGATCCAGGAGCACTTCGGCATCGAGGTGCAGGTGCCCGCCCTGCCGTTCCCGCGCATCCCCCACGCCGAGGTGAAGGCGATCGTCGAGGCCCGCGGCCACACGATCGAGCGCCAGGACGGCGACCTCGACCCGGAGGCCGAGCGGCAGATCTCGGCGCACGTCAAGGAGACGACCGGCCACGACTTCGTCTTCGTGACCGAGTACCCGTCGAGCGTGCGGCCGTTCTACCACCTGCGCCCCGAGGGCCGCGACGACGTCACCAACTCGTACGACCTCATCTACAACGGCGTCGAGATCTCGACGGGCGCGCAGCGCGAGCACCGCGTCGACGTGCTCGAGGCGCAGATCGTCGAGAAGGGCATGAACCCCGCCGAGCTCGAGGAGTACCTCGACTTCTTCCGCTACGGCGTGCCCCCGCACGGCGGCTTCGGCATGGGCCTCGCGCGCGTCGTCATGCTGCTGCTGGGCCTCGGCTCGATCCGCGAGACGACCTACCTGTTCCGCGGGCCGACGCGCCTCACGCCGTAAGGCGGGCCCGATGCCCGAGACGGGCGTCGGCGCTGGGGTCGCGGCTGAGGCCCGAAAGGGCCTCAGCCCTTGAGCTCCACCGCGCGGATGCGCTCGGCCAGCTTCACGGGGTCGACGCGCCAGGAGGAGTGCGGGCGCCCGTCGATGAGCACGACGGGGATGTCCTCGCTCCAGCGCGCCTCGAGCGCGGGGTCGTCGAGGATCGACACCTCGTGCATCGTCGCGCCGGGGAAGCCGGCGACGACGCGCTCGACGACGGGCCTCGCCTCGTCGCAGAGGTGGCAGCCGGGCTTGGCGATGAAGGTGATCTCGACCATGCGCCCAGCCTAGGTCGCCCGGCGCGGCCGGCCGCGGCCCGGACATGCAGAAGCCGGGAGCCTGCTGATGCAGGTCCCGGCTCTGGATGCAACCGGCTTACTTGCGGTTGCGACGCTGGTGGCGCGTCTTGCGAAGCAGCTTGCGGTGCTTCTTCTTCGCCATGCGCTTGCGGCGCTTCTTCACCACAGAACCCATAGAGGTTCCTCACTTCCGATCGGGATTGCTCGCTGACGCTGCACGACCTCGAGGTCCGCGCAGGGAAAACGCTCTCGACATCGTACCCGAACGCGGCGAGCCGCCGCATGTCGGCCCCTCGGGGTCAGTCGAGGCGGGAGTCGTCCTGCTCGCGGGCGGCGTGGCCGTCCTCGCGGAGCGCGGCGCGGCGCTCGTCCTCCTCCTCGCGCTTGCGCAGCTTGCCCTTCGCGTCGTCGAGGCGCTGCGACGCGCGCGACTGCATCTCGTGCAGGCGGTCCTGCACCTCGTGGATGCGGTCGCGGGCCTCCTGCACGCGGTCCTGCAGGTCGTGCATGCCCTCGGCGGCCCTGCGGCCGAGCGATGCGCCGACGGGGGCCGGGTGCTCGACGCGGTCGCTCATGCGCGCGAGCGCCTGCTCGGCGGCGACGCGCGCCTGCTCCGCCGCGAGGCGGGCCTGGTCGGCCGCCGCGCGCAGCGGCGCCGGCACCTGCACGCCCGCCCAGGCGGCGAACGCGGCGGCGCCGAGCGACGCCTCGTCCTGCTCGCCCTCGGCGAAGATGAACGGCATCAGCCAGTCGTCGATCTCGTCGAACGGCGCGAGCACGATCGCGTAGTGGCGGTGCTGGCCGTCCTCGCGCACCGTGACGAGGCCCGCGTCGCGCAGGGTGCGGAGGTGCTTCGACACCGTCGGCTGCGGCACGCCGAGCGCGTCGACGATCTGGCTCACGCTCGCCTCGCCCGTCGCCGCGCGGCGCTCGAGCAGGACGCCCAGGATGTCGCGTCGCGTGCTGTCCGCGATGACGGAGAAGATGTCGGCCATGCGCACAGCATGCCAGCGCGGCGCCAGGCGCGACAAACCACCCTCGCACGCGGCTCGCGCCCGACGGGACTACGCTTGCCCCGTCCTGCGCCGCCCTGCGGCGCTTCGATCCCGCGGAAGGCGCAGCAGGTGGCGGAGCAGCGGACGCCGGGGATGACGGCGCTCCCGAGTCGATGGCGCGACGGCCTCGAGCAGTTCGCCGGGGCGTACCCGGCGCGGTTCGCGATCATGGTCTTCGCGAGCATGAACCTGCTCTTCGCGGTGCTGCTCATGACGCCGTGGGCCACGGCCACCGGCGAGCCGACGCCGTTCGTGGATGCGTTCTTCCAGGCCGTGAGCGTCGTGTGCGTGACGGGGCTGACGGTCGTCGACATGGCCACCCACTGGAGCCCCTTCGGCAACGCGGTCGTGATGGTGGGCGTGCAGGTGGGCGGCATCGGCGTGCTGACGCTCGCCTCGATCCTCGGCCTCACCGTGGCCCGCAAGCTCGGCCTGCGCCAGCGGCTCATGGCCGCGGGCGACTCCAACCCGTCCCGCGTGCGCAAGGGCGTGGTGAAGGAGAGCCAGGCCATCCGGCTCGGCGAGGTCGGCGGGCTGCTGCGCACCGTGGCGCTCTCGGTGGCCGTGTTCGAGGCGGCGCTCATCGTGCTGCTGCTGCCGCGCATCCTGCTCGAGGGCAAGCCGTTCCTCACCGCCGTCTACGAGGCGACCTACTGGTCGTTCATGTCGTTCACGAACTCGGGCTTCGTGCCCACCGTCGAGGGGCTCGAGCCGTACGCGACCGATCCGTGGTTCCTCGGCGTGATGATGGTCGGCGTCTTCATCGGCTCGCTCGGCTTCCCCGTCTACTTCGTGCTGCTGCGCCACCTGGGCGCGCCCCGCCAGTGGTCGCTCCACGTCAAGCTCACGATCTCCGTCTCGCTCATGCTCTTCTTCGCGGGCGGCCTGGCCTACCTCGTGCTCGAGTGGGGCAACGCCGACTCCTGGGGCACGGCCGACTTCGGCCAGCAGGTGCTCCACGCCTTCTTCCTCTCGACGATGGCGCGCTCGGGCGGCTTCGCCCTCGAGGACCTCGGGCTGCTCCACAACTCGAGCCTGCTCGTGACCGACATGCTCATGTTCGTCGGCGGCGGCTCCGCGTCGACCGCGGGCGGCATCAAGGTGACGACGCTCGCGATCCTGTTCCTCGCCGCGATCGCCGAGGCGCGCGGCCGCAAGTCGATGGAGGCGTTCGGCCGGCGCATCCCCTCCGACGTGCTCCGCCTGGCCGTCTCGGTCACCCTGTGGAGCGCCACGATCGTCGCGGGCGTCACGATCGTGCTGCTCGAGATCACCGGTGCGCCGCTGTCGTTCGTGCTGTTCGACGTCATCAGCGCGTTCGCCACGGTGGGGCTCTCCACGGGCTTCACGCAGCCCGGCCTCGAGGACCCGGCCAAGGTCATCCTGGCCCTGACCATGTTCGTCGGGCGCATTGGTAGTGTGACGCTCGCCGCGGCGCTGGCGGCGAGCCAGACCACGCAGCTGTTCACTCGCCCCGAGGAGAGGCCGATCGTTGGTTGACAGGATCCCGCACGACGCCCCGGTGCTCGTCATCGGGCTCGGCCGCTTCGGCGCCGCCACCGCAGGGCAGCTCGCGCGCCTCGACCGCGAGGTGCTCGCGATCGACGACGACATCAACCTCGTGCAGAAGTGGTCGGAGCGGCTCACGCACACGGTGCAGGCCGACGCCCGCTCGATCGACGCGCTCAAGCAGGTCGGCGCGGGCGACTTCTCGATCGCGGTGTGCGCGGTGGGCTCCTCGATCGAGGCGTCGGTGCTCATCGTCGCCAACCTCGTCGACCTCGGCGTGCCGCAGATCTGGGCGAAGGCGATCAGCCAGTCGCACGGCAAGATCCTCAGCCGCATCGGCGCCAACCACGTCATCTACCCCGAGGCCGAGGCCGGCGAGCGCGTCGCGCACCTCGTGTCGGGCCGGATGCTCGACTACATCCAGTTCGACGACCAGTTCGCGATCGTGAAGATGTACCCGCCGAAGCACATCCGCGGCGTCACGCTCGCCGAGTCGCGCATCCGCTCGAAGTACCACCTGACCGTGGTGGGCGTGAAGAGCCCGGGCGGCGAGTTCACCTACGCGACCCCCGAGACGATCGTCTCGAACCACGACCTCATCATCGTGTCGGGCAACCAGAACGACATCGAGCGGTTCGCGGGCCTGAGTGCCTGAGCGGGCCGAGCGCGCGGCCGTGCCCGACGACGCCCGGCGCTGCCCCTGCGGCACGGGGCTCACCTTCGGCGAGTGCTGCGGGCCCGTGCTGAGCGGCGAGCGCGAGGCCGCCACCGCCGAGGCGCTCATGCGCTCCCGCTTCACGGCCTTCGCCGTCGGCGACGTCGACTGGCTGCTCGCCTCGTGGCACTCCTCGACGCGCCCGCGCTCCCTCGAGCTCGACCCGGGCATCCGCTGGCTGCGCCTCGACGTGCTCGGCACATCGGGCGGAGGCCCGTTCGACCGCGAGGGCACGGTGACGTTCGAGTCGCACTGGACGGCCGAGGGCGCGCGCGGCTCGATGCGCGAGCTCAGCCGCTTCCGCCGCGACCGCGGCTGGCAGTACGTCGACGGCGACCGGGTCTAGCGCGTGGCACGGACCGCCGACGCCGCCATCGAGGAGCTCGAGCGCTCCGGGCAGGTGGTCGTGCGCGCGGTCGTCGGCGGCATCGCCGCGGCCGTCGTCGGGGCGCTCGTCTTCGCCGCGATCGGCGCGCTGCTCATCGCGGGGTGGGTGAGCGAGCCCAGGTGGGCGGCGGTGCCCGCGGCGCTCCTCGGCGCCGTCGCGCTCGGCTTCTTCGGCCTGCTCGGGGTGCCGGTGCTCGTGGCGCGGTGGGCGACGGCGTCGCGCGCGGTCGTGCTCACCGCCGACGGCGCGATGCTCGGCGGCGGCTCGCGGGTGCAGTGGGCGCACGTGCGCTCCGCGCGCCTCGAGACGCTGCTCGGCCAGCGCTTCGCGGTGCTGCTGCCGCGCGAGGAGCACGTCGCCGACCAGCTGCGGGCGCTGCCGCTGCCCGCGCGGCTCGGGGCGCTGCTCAACGGCAGGCTGCTGCGGGAGCCTGCCCCGGTCGCGCTCCCGGCGCAGCTCGAGCTGTCGCCCGCGGAGCTGCTGCGCGTCGTGCAGCGCGCGCGACGCCTCGGCGGCCACCTGCGCTGACGCGCGTCACCCGGCGGCGAGCTCCTGCGCGCGCGCGAGCGCCGCGGCGGTCGCGCGGTCGAAGACCTCGCCGAGGCGGGCCTCCTGCAGCACGGCGACGGCGCGCTCCGTCGTGCCCTTCGGGCTCGTCACGCGACGGCGCAGCTCTGCCGGCTCGGCGCCGTCGGCGGCGAGCAGCTCGCTCGCGCCGCGGAACGTGCCCTGCACCATCGTCGCCGCCTGCTCGGGGGTGAAGCCCATGCGCTCCGCCGCGCCGGTGAGCTCCTCGATGAGCAGGAAGACGTAGGCCGGGCCCGAGCCCGAGATGGTCGAGAGCGCGTCGATCTGCGACTCGTCGAGCACGATCACCTCGCCGACCGCCTCGAACATGCGCGCCACGAGCGCCACGTCGTCCGCCGAGGCGCGCGCGCCGCCGGCGACGCCCGTCACGCCGAGCCCGACGTGCGACGGCGTGTTCGGCATCGCCCGCACCACGGGGACGGATGCGGGCAGCGCGGCCTCGATGGACGCCGTCGTCGTGCCCGCCGCGATCGAGACGACCACCGCATCCGGCTCCAGGTGCGGCGCGATCTCGCGCGCGAGGTCGACGATGCCCGCGGGCTTCACGCCGAGCACGACGAGCTTCGCGCCGGCGACCGCTCGCGCGTTGCCGTCGGGCTCGTCGGCGAGCGCGATCGACTCCACGCCGTCGAGCCGGATGCCCGCGGCCTTCTCGGCCGTGCGGTTCGTGACGACGATGCGCTCCGCGCCGTGGTGGGCGAGGCCGGTGAGGATCGCGCCGCCCATGGAGCCGACGCCGAGCATGGCGATGGGAGGGAGGAGGTCGGTCATGCCGCCCAGGCTAGTCGGGGCGAGCCGCCACCCTCCCGCGCGTAGACTCGCCGCCGTGAGCGCATCCCACGGTACGAAGGCGGTCGTCGCGGCGTTCCTCGCGAACACCGGCATCGCCATCACCAAGTTCATCGCCTGGTTCTTCTCGGGCTCCGCATCGATGCTGGCCGAGGCCATCCACTCGGTCGCCGACGCCGGCAACCAGCTGCTGCTGCTGCTGGGCGGGCGGCTGGCCAAGAAGCGGGCGAGCGAGGAGCATCCGTTCGGCTACGGCCGCGAGCGCTACGTCTGGGCGTTCATCGTGGCGCTCGTGCTCTTCTCGGTCGGCGGCCTGTTCTCGATCTACGAGGGCATCTCGAAGATCCGCGAGCCGCACGAGATCGAGGTGCCGTGGCTGCCGCTGACGGTGCTCGGCATCGCGATCGTGCTCGAGTCGTTCTCGATCCGCGTGGCCATCAAGGAGGCCAACGCGGTGCGCGGCAAGGCGAGCTGGTGGAGCTTCATCCGCAAGGCGAAGAGCCCGGAGCTGCCCGTCATCCTGCTCGAGGACCTCGCGGCGCTGCTCGGCCTCGTCTTCGCGTTCGCCGCGGTGGGCCTGTCGGTGCTGACCGGCAACCCGCTCTTCGACGCGATCGGCACGCTCATGATCGGCGCGCTGCTGATCGCGGTCGCGATCGTGCTCGCGATCGAGATGAAGTCGCTGCTGATCGGCGAGGGCGCGACGCGCGAGGACCACGCGAAGATCCAGCGCATCCTGAACGCCTCCCCCGGGGTCGAGTCGCTCATCCACATGAAGACGCTCTACCTGGGCCCCGACGAGCTCATGATCGCCGCGAAGGTGGCGTTCCCGCCGCAGTCCGACATCGAGCACGTGGCGGGCACCATCAACGACCTCGAGTCGATGCTGCGCACCGAGGTGCCGCACGCGCGGGTGATCTACATCGAGCCCGACCTCTACGTCGAGCGGCCGGACATCGCGCCGTCGACCGACCACATCGTCATCCAGTCGGGCAACTGACCGTCTGAGCGGCAAGTTGTGTAGGCTGTCTGCATGGAGTTCCTGCACTCGCTGCTCGTCGCCCTGCACCTGATCGGCGCTTCGCTGCTGGTCGGCACCTTCTTCCTGCAGATGCGGGCGAAGTCCGGCTTCAACTTCACGATGATGCTGATCGGCGCCTCGCTGCAGCTCGTCTCGGGCGTCGCCCTCTACGGCCTCGCGATGGCCGGCGACGGCGACGTGAACCACATGAAGCTCGGCATCAAGGGCCTCATCGCCGTCGTCGTGTTCGTCGCGGCGCTGCTGGGCTTCCTGCGCGGCCGCGCGATCCGCGCCGAGAAGGCGGGCCTCGCGGCCGGCGGCGCCCGGCCGGTCGCCGACGTCTCGCTGCCCGAGCCGCGCGTGAAGACCTTCTTCCACATCGCCGGCGGGCTTGCGCTCGTCAACCTGCTGATCGCGGTGTTCTGGGGCTGAGCGCCCCGGCGACTGCCCGCGCCCCGTTCGTCGACCGGCTCTCTGCGCGGCCGGCCGGATAGTCCGGTCGGCGCCGCACGGAGCCGGTCGAGCGACGGCGCCCGGCGGGCATACCAGCGCTCAGCGGCGCTCGGCGAAGAAGGCGCGCAGCTGCGCCTCGGCCTCGTCGGCGAGCACGCCCGAGACCACCTCGACGCGGTGCGGCAGCCGCCGCTCCCGCAGCACGTCGACGACGCTGCCGGCGGCGCCGGCCTTCTCGTCCCACGCGCCGAACACGACGCGTGCGACGCGGCTCGCGAGGATCGCGCCCGCGCACATAACGCACGGCTCGAGCGTGACGACGAGCGCGCATCCGTCGAGCCTCCACGTGCCGAGCGCGGCCGCGGCCTCCCGCAGCGCCACGACCTCGGCGTGCGCGGTCGGGTCGTGGCGCGCCTCGCGCTCGTTGCGGCCGGTGCCGATGACGGTGCCGGATGCGTCGACGACGACGGCGCCGACCGGCACGTCGGCGGTGCGCTCGGCCGCGGCCGCCTGCTCGAGCGCGAGCCGCATGAGCGCCTCGTCGCGCGCCGATGGCCGCATGCTCCGCCCTCCCGGGTCGGGCGCCCCGCTGCGCGCCCACTACCCTGAACCCTATGCGAGTCCACGTCGCCGACCACCCGCTCGTCACCCACAAGCTGACCGTGCTGCGGGATGCGCGCACCCCCTCCCCCACCTTCCGCTCGCTCGTCGGCGAGCTGATGACGCTGCTCGCCTACGAGGCCACGCGCAACGTGCGGGTGACGCCCAAGGAGATCCGGACGCCGGTGACGACGACGACCGGCGTCGAGATCGCCGAGCCGCGGCCGCTCGTCGTGCCGATCCTGCGCGCCGGGCTCGGGATGCTCGACGGCATGACGGCGCTCGTGCCGACCGCCGAGGTGGGGTTCCTCGGCATGGCCCGCAACGAGGAGACCCTCGAGCCGTACACGTACGCCGAGCGGCTGCCCGACGACCTCTCGGACCGCCAGTGCTTCGTGCTCGACCCGATGCTCGCGACCGGCGGCTCGCTGTCGGCGGCGATGCAGTTCCTCTTCGACCGCGGCGCCGTCGACGTGACCGCCATCTGCCTGCTCGGCACGCCGGAGGGCCTCGAGCGCGTCGAGCGCGACATGGACGGCCACGACGTGACGATCGTGCTGGGGGCTCTCGACGAGCGCCTCAACGAGCAGGGCTTCATCGTGCCCGGGCTCGGCGACGCGGGCGACCGCCTGTACGGCACCGTCGGTCACTGAGCGCCGGCGGCCGCTGAGCGGCGGCGGTCTGCGAGCACCGGCGCCACCGGCCGTCACACTTCGTCACAATCGCGCGCTGTTTGACATCGCGCGAGCGAACCCGGGATACTGGCGGGCATGACGACCACCTTCCGCCCCTTGTCCGTCCTCGCGACGAACGGGACGAACGGCATGATGATGCCGATGGTCGACATGCGTCGAATGTGTGCTTGAGCGAAGCTCGCACCGTCCGACCGCTCCATGAGGAGTCGCTGACGCCTACGCCGTCGCACCCTCGGGCCTGAGCAGCCCACGAGAGCGGTCCCCTCCGAACCAGCACCGGTTCGCGCACGACCGATCGACTCCTCGAGTCGGCGGCCCGCATCGCCGTACCCGCATCGTCGGGCGGCGCGGCCGCCGACCGCACGCCGGAAGGCCCTCCCATGACCATCACCGCATTCCCCGCCACCGCCCGCACCCGCCGCCCGTCGCTGCAGCAGCCCCGCTTCAGCGGCACCGCCGCCCTCGCCCCGGAGCGGGCCTTCGTCCCCGCGCCCGCCCCGCGCATCCGCTCCGCCGCCCCCGCCGCGGCGCCCGCCGCACCCGCGCCCGTGCGCGCCGTGCCCGACGGCACCGAGGCCCGCGGCTTCGTGCTCTACGTCGGCCTCGGCGAGGACGCCGCCGCCGCCGACCACATCGAGCTCGCACGGCTCGTCGGCGAGCTGCGCGCCCTCACCTCGCGCCTCGCGCCGAGCGCCGAGACGCACGCCGCCGTGGCGCTCGCACCCGCCGGCGCGGGCGGCCGCGACGTCGAGGTCGTGCGCCGCGCGCTCGGCGACCCGGCGGTGCAGCAGCCCGCCGTCGAGGCGGAGGGCGACCCGGGCATCGTCATCGACCTGACGCGCAAGCGCGTCGCGATCGGCGACGACATCGCGCCGCTCACCTACCGCGAGTTCGAGCTGCTGCAGCACATCGTGCTGCGCGAGGGCTCGACCGTCGGCCGCTGCGACATCATCGACGCGCTGTGGGACGCCGACGCCGACGACAGGCCCAACGAACGCACGATCGACGTGCACGTGCGCCGCCTGCGCGCGAAGCTCGGCGGCTACGCCGAGATCATCCGCACCGTGCGGGGCGCCGGCTACCGGTTCGACCGCCACGCCGACGTGACGGTGCTCGCCTCGGGCCCGAGCCCCGACCGCTTCTGAGGCGTCCCCGGCCGACGAGGCACAGGGATTTCTCAGGGATATCTGGGCGCGCTCGTTACCGATCCGTTATACGTTCGTCGCACGTTGATCGTTGTGCTGTGGCGATCAGCGGAAGCGGAGGCTCAAGCCTCACTTGGTGCAAGGGACTGGGGCCGGTCGGGAGAACCCGACCGGCCCTGCATCGTCTCCGGACGGCCTCCCGCCCGCCGGCCTCGGCGCATCCGCCCCGTCAGCCGCCGTGCTCGGCGCGATAGCGCACCATGAGCCGGTCGAGCAGGGCCGCGAGCTCGCGCTCGAGCTCGTCGTCGAGGGCTCGGAGTGAGAGCGTGGCCCGGCCGGTGCGACGCGCCTGCAGCGCCGGCGACGCGAGCGCGAGGTCGTCGGGGTAGCGATCCATGATGATCAGGTAGACGCCGACGTCGGCCCTGTTGCGCTTCATCGCCGCGAAGTAGTCGTGGCCGGTCGCGCCCGGCCACACCCACGCGGGCACGCCGTAGATGGCGCCGTCGACGAGCTCGGGGCGGTAGCGGTCGAGCAGCGCCGTCAGCCGCGCCGCCACCGCGTCGAGGTCGGCCATCGCGCTGCTCCCCTGCCTCAGCGCCCGCCGGCCAGGTGCTCGGCGAGGAACGCGGATGCGGTGCGCCGGAAGGTGCCGGAGGTCGGCGCGTTGATGTGGTTGCGCCCGGGGATCGCCTCGAACCGGCCGTCACGCAGCAGCGGCAGCAGCTCGGCCGTGTCGTCCGCGCGGTCGTCCTTCTCGCCGGTCATCAGCAGCGTCGGCACCGTCGGGGGCGCCTGGGCGGGGTCGAAGAGCGTCGCCGAGACCTCGCCCGCGAGCGTCACGAGCGTGGCCGGGTCGTGCTCGGGGAAGACGCTCGCGAGCTCGACGATGAACGACTCCATGCGGCCCGGCTCGGCCTGCTCCTCGAGGGCGCGATGCGCGAGGTCGACGTCGAAGCGCTCGAAGGGGTCGCCGGCCGGGAGCCCGCCGAGCACGAGGGCGCGGAAGGCGTGCGGCCGGGTGCCGGCGTGCCGCCACAGCAGCCGCGCGCCCATCGAGTAGCCGATCGCGCCCGGCGCCTCGGGCAGCGCGAGCTGCTCGAGCACCGCGTCGACGTCGTCGACGAAGCGCGGCACGTCGTAGCCGGTCGACGGGCGGTCGCTCTCGCCGTGGCCGCGGAGGTCCATGGCGATCCCGCGGAGCCCCGCCTGGGCGAGCGCGTCGCCCCAGCCGGTGTCGATCCAGTTGCGCTGCGCGTTCGACGAGAACCCGTGGATGAGCAGCACGGGGGCGCCGCCCGGGTCGCCGAGCTCGTGGAGCGCGATGCGCACGCCGTCGGGGGCCATGGCGAAGACCGTCATATCCTGAGGCTAGTCCGCGCGAGAGGGAGCCCAGGTGACGCGTTCCGTCCTGTTCATCAAGCACATCGAGTACGAGACGGGCGGCCACGCGACCACGCTGCTGTCGCACCTGCCGACGCGCGAGGCGGTCTTCCCCACCGCACTGCCGCCCCTCGACGAGATCGCCGGCATCGTCATCACCGGCGGGCAGATGAGCGCCGCCGACGTCGACGCGTTCCCCTCGCTGCAGCTGACGGCCGACCTGGCGCTCCGAGCGATCGACGCCGAGATCCCGGTGCTCGGCCTGTGCCTCGGCCACCAGATCCTCGGCCGGGCGCTCGGCGCCGAGCACCGCGAGGGCGCGGTCGACGAGGTGGGCATCGTCGACATCGACGTGCTCGAGCCCGAGCCCTGGCTGGGCGCCCACGTCGGCCGGCTCGGCGCGATGCGCTGGAACAGCGACGTGGTGTCGCTGCCTCCAGGAGCGACGCTCCTCGCCCGCAGCGCGACCGTCGAGAACGAGGCGTTCCGCTACGGCTCGGCCGTCGGCATGCAGTTCCACCTCGAGGCCGACGACCGCGTCATGCGCCTGTGGGACTCCGTGGCCTCGCCGACGCTCTCGCAGCTGCGGAGCCCGGATGCGGTGGCCGGGTGGCGCCGCCACCTCGCGACCGACCCGACGCTGCTCGGCGTCGTCGAGCGCGGCTTCGGCGCGTTCGCCGCGGCGTGCGCGGCGAGGATGGACGCGGAGGCGCCGGCGCTCGTCGCCTAGGCACGGTGCGGCTCCGCGGTCACCTCTTCCCGCGCGCGGCGTGCCCTGCTAGGCATGGCGCGTGACCACCCGGACGCGGGCCGCGCCGACGCCGCCGCCCGAGCTCGCCGACCCCATCCGGCGCGGGCGCATCGCGCTCTCCCTCGCAGGTGGGCTGTGGGCGCTGCTGCTGCTGCCGCTGACCGCGGCCGACTGGGGCGCCCCGTGGGTCTCGGCGCTCAGCCGCCTCGAGCCGTGGCGGGCGCTGCGGGGTGCCGTGGACGACCCCTACGTCGTCTTCGGCGCGCTCACGGGCGTGTCGTTCCTCGCGATCGGCGCGGCGCTGCTACCCGATCTTCGGCGCGCCCGCTGGGGCGGAACAGCCTTCGCCGTCACCATCCTGCTCGGCGCGATCGTCACCCCGATCAGCTATCTCAGCACCCCTCCCACGGCGCCGCTCCACGTGCTCTGGGGCGCGGAGGGGCCGCTGCTGGTCGTCATCGGCCTGGCCGGCGTGCTCGCCGCGGTGAGCGCGCGGGGCTGGCGACGGTGGGCCAGGGCGCTGCTGGCGGTCACGCTCGTGGTGCTCGTGGCGGGTGTGCTCGCCACCGGCTACTACCCGCACGGCCCGCTCATCGCCCTCTCGCTCGAGACGGCCGCGCTGCTCGCCGGCGCGCCGCGCGGGCGGCCGGCTGCCGCGGTCAGACCACGACGCTGAGGCGCCCGACCGGCTCGTCGGCGCTCTTCTGGATCAGGCCGAGCGGCTCCGCGAGCAACTCGAGGGTGCCCGCCGGGATCGCTCCCGCGCGCTCGAGCAGCGCGAGCGCCACCGGGGCGCCGGGGCGGCGCGCGCCGTCGGCCGACTTCACGACCGCCGTGGTGCCGTCGGGGGCCACGATCGCCTGCGTGCCCTCCGCGCCGAACTTCGTCGCGCATCCGGTCGCCGCGATCACGACCGCGTCGGGGCGGCCCGCGCCGTCGATGAGGGTCGGATGCGCGCGCATCGCGTCGCCGACCGCGCGGTGGCCGCCGGTGCCGTCGGGCGCGAGGCGGCGGAACGCCCGCGCGAGGCCGACGGGGGTCGTCGGGAAGACGAGCGCGCCGCAGCCGTCGTGCGCGAAGCCGCTGATCGGCTCGCCCGTCACCTCGGCGAGGCTCGACCGGAGCACGGCCTCGATGGGGTGGTCGTCGGCCCAGTACTCCTCGGGCGCACCCATGGCGCGGGCCGAGGCTGCCATCGCGATGTGCTTGCCGACGCACATGTGGGCGAAGCGCCGCTGCGTGCCATCGGGCGCCTTCATCGGCGGGCAGCGGAGCGCCTCCTCGTCGACGCCGTGCGCGGCCGCCATCGCCTGCGCGGTCGTCACGTGCTCGTCGTCGGCCCAGTGGCTCGCGCTCGCGAGCGCCGCGTGCGCGGGCTCGAGCTCCATCAGGCCGGCGTCGAGGAGCGCGGCCGCGAAGAGGGGCTTGAGCGCGCTGCGGGCGAGGAACGGGCGGTCGATGGGACCGTGGGCCTCGAGGACGCGGCCGTCGGGGTCGACGAGCGCGGCGACCCCGCGGTGCTCGGATTCGACGAAGCCGTCGCGCTCGATGACGGCGAGGAGCTCGGTGGCGGGCATGGATTCACGCTACCCGCGCCGGGCGGCCTCGACGCCCAGCAGCAGGCGCTTGGCCTCGGCACCGCCCGCGTACTGGCCGAGCGAGCCGTTGCTTCGCACCACCCGGTGACAGGGGATGGCGATCGGCAGCGGGTTGCGCCGGCAGGCCGTGCCGACCGCGCGCACCGCCCGCGGCGAGCCGACGGCCGCGGCGACCTCGGCGTACGAGCGGGTCTCGCCGTAGGGGATCTCGCGCAGCCGCTCGACGACCTCGCGCCCGAAGCCGCGCGCGAGCGAGAGGTCGAGCGGGCCGTCGAAGGCCCGCGCGCGGCCGGCGATGAGCCGCTCGAGCCGGCGAGCCGCGTCGTCGAGCCGAGCGGGGGCCTCGAGCACCCGCGGGCTGAGCTCGACCGCGAGCCGGTCGAGGGTCTGCTCGGGATGGGCGCCGTCGAAGGTGACCGACACGAGCCCCGCGGGCGTCGCGGCGACGAGCAGCGTGCCGAGCGCCGTGTCGAGCGAGCGGTAGGCGACGTCGAGGAGCCCCGCCGCCGCCGCGCGCTCGGCGAGGCGCGCGCGCAGCGCATCGAGCGGGGGCGCAGGGATCGCGCCGGGCAGGTCAGCCATGGTCGCCGCCGCCCATCAGTGCACGCAGGCGCCGCACGCCGTCGGACGAGGCGCGACGCACCGCATCCGTCGACGACTCGAGCACGGCCGCGACCTCGGCGAACGGCAGCCCGCCGAGGTGGTGCAGCACGACCGCCTCGCGCTGCCGGGTGGGCAGCAGCGAGAGCGCGCGGGCCAGGTCGAGGTCGCGGCCCTGCGGCGGCGCGGGCCGCTCGGGCACGTCGCCGACGACGAGCCGCGAGCGCCGGCGCAGCACGTCGATGGCCTTGCGGTGCGCGATGGTCACGAGCCAGCCCTCGATGCTCGTGTCGTGCTGCAGCCGAGGGTAGGCCTCGAGCGCCGCGAGGAAGGTGTCGCTCCAGGCGTCGTCGGCGTCGGGCTCGTCGAGCAGCGCCCGGCACACCCGCCACACCCGCGCGCCGTGCGCTGCGACGATCGTCTCGAACGGCGCACGGGTCACGCGACCGAATCTAGCCCGGCGCCCGCGAGCCCGTCGCCGCGCTCGAGGTCGAGCAGGAACCGCTTGCGCTCGACCCCGCCCGCATAGCCGGTGAGCGCCCCGCTCGAGCCGACGACCCGGTGGCACGGCACGACGATCGAATAGGGGTTGCGGCCGTTCGCGAGGCCGACCGCCCGCACTGCGGTGGGCTGCCCGATGCGCTCGGCGATCCAGCCGTACGTGCGGGTCTCGCCGTACGGGATCTCGCGCAGCGCCTGCCAGACGCGCTGCTGGAACGGCGTGCCGACCGGCGCGAGCGGCAGGTCGAAGGCGGTGCGCTCCCCCGCCCAGTACTCGGCGAGCTGCTGCGCCGCGTCGGCGAAGGCCGCGTCGTCGCGGTCGCCGAAGTCCGTCTCGTCGGGCACCGGCCGATGGTCGGGCATGAAGATGCCGGTGAGCCCCTCGTCGCCGCGCACGAGCGTGAGGCTGCCGATGGGGCTGTCGATGATGGTGTGGGTCATGGCCGCATTCCTCTCATACCCTGCCAACGCGCGAAGCGGCCGGGATGTGAGGCTGTGGATGGGGCGGATCGGCGCCGCCGTAGGCTCGGAGCATGCAGATCGCCCTCGTCCGCCACGGCCAGACCGACTTCAACCGCGACGGGCGCCTGCAGGGCTCGAGCGACATCCCGCTCAACGAGACGGGCATCGCCCAGGCCCACACCGCCGCGCGGCTGCTCGCGGGCGAGCACTGGGACGCCGTCGTCTCGTCGCCGCTCGAGCGCGCTGCCGTCACGGCCGACATCATCGCCGCCGCGCTGGGCCTCGAGGTGTGCGGCCGCTACCCGAGCCTCATCGAGCGCGCGTACGGCCAGGCGGAGGGCCTCACGAAGGAGCAGGCGGTCGAGCGCTTCGGCACCGACTGGCCCGGCGAGGAGGACTTCGACGACCTGCAGCGGCGCGCCGTCGCCGCGATCGACGAGGTCGCCGCCGCCAACCCGGTCGAGGCGCTCGTGATCGTCACGCACGGCACGTTCATCCGGGCGTTCACCGACCACGTCACCGGCCTCGAGACCCGCACGCCCGACAACGCCCACTCGGTGCGCTTCGCCGGCACGGCCGGCGCGTGGCAGCTCGTCGACGGCCTGGTGCGCAAGTGAGCCTCGAGGCGCTGCGGGCGGCGCTGCCCGACCACGTGCTGGTCACCGACCCGGTGGCGCTCGACGTCGCGCGCGCCGACAAGTCGGGCCACCGCTCGGCGGCCGCGCCGCTCGCGATCGTCGAGGCGGAGTCGGTCGAGCACGTGCAGGCGGCGATGCGCTGGGCGAGCGAGCACGGCGTCGCGGTGGTGCCGCGCGCGGCCGGCACCGGGCTCGCGGGCGGCGCGATCGCCGGCGCGGGCGAGCTGGTCGTCTCGGTCGACCGGATGCGCAGCCTGCTGCACGTCTCCCTCGTCGACCAGTCCTGCGTGGTCGAGCCGGGCATCCGCAACGCCGAGCTCAACGACCTGCTCGCCGCCCATGGCCTGTGGTGGCCGCCCGACCCGGCCAGCCGTGCCATCTCGACCGTCGGCGGCAACATCGCCACCAACGCCGGCGGCCTGCTGTGCGCGAAGTACGGCGTCACGCGCGAGTGGGTGCTCGCGCTCGACGTCGTGCTCGCCGACGGCAGCCTCATCACGACCGGCCACCGCACCGTGAAGGGCGTCACCGGCCTCGATCTGACGGCGCTGCTGATCGGCTCCGAGGGCACGCTCGGCATCATCGTCGGCGCGACGCTCAAGCTGCGACCGCTCGTCGAGGGCGGCATCTGGACGGTGGGCGCGTTCTTCGAGGACGAGGCCATCGCCGCCGCCGCGTGCACCGCGGTCACGGCCGCGCGCATCCGCCCCGCCATCATGGAGCTCGTCGGCCGCGACGCGGTGACGATGCTCGCCGCCTACTCCGGGCAGCCGATGCACGGCGCGTTCGTGCTCGTGCAGACCGACGACCTGGGCGCCGAGGCGAGCTCCGAGACGGTCGCGCAGATCCTGGCCGCCCACGGCGGGCGCGTCGAGCGCACCGACGACCCGGGCAGGGCGGATGTGCTGGTGCAGGTGCGCAGGCAGGTGCACTGGGCGCTCGAGTCGTTCGGCACCGTGCTCGTCGAGGACGTCTCGGTGCCGCGGTCGCGGCTCGCCGACATGTTCCGCGCGTGCGACGAGGCGGCCGCGCGGCACGGCGTGCGGCTCGCGACCACCGCGCACGCGGGCGACGGCAACCTGCACCCGACCTTCGTCTTCGACGGAGCCGAGCCGTCGCCCGCCATCTGGGCGTGCGCCGACGAGGTCTTCGAGGCGGCGATCGCGATGGGCGGCACGCTCACGGGCGAGCACGGCGTCGGCATCCTGAAGCGTCGGTGGCTCGTCGACGAGCTCGGCGAGCGGCAGCTGGCACTGCAGCGCGCGGTGAAGGCGGCGTTCGACCCGGCCGGCATCCTGAACCCCGGCAAGGCGGTCTGAGCCGGCGGCCTGCTGCCGCCCGCCGCTCCGAGCCCTCGTCCGTCAACCGGCCAGGTGCGCGGCCGACCGGATAGTCCGGCCGAGCGCGCACCTGGCCGGTCGACGCCCGGCCGCCCGCGCAGACGACGCAGGAGGAGGCCCGCTCGGGGCCTCCTCCTGCGTCAGTGCGGGGTCGTTACTTGACGGCGACGAGGTCGCAGACGAAGATCAGCGTCTCGTTCGGGCCGATGACGCCGCCGGCGCCGCGCTCGCCGTAGGCCAGGTGCGGCGGGATGACGAGGCGGCGGCGTCCGCCGACGCGCATGCCCTCGATGCCCTGCTCCCAGCCCTTGATGACCATGCCGACGCCGAGCGGGAACTCGAGCGGCGCGCCGCGGTTGTAGGAGGCGTCGAACTCCTCGCCGCCGGAGTGGGTGACGCCGACGTAGTGGACGCTGACCTGCTTGCCGGCCACCGCCTCCTCACCGTCGCCGACGGTGATGTCGGTGATCTCGAGCTCAGTGGGTGCAGGGCCCTCGGGGGCCTCGATCTCGGGCTTCTCAGTCATGGCTCCATCCAAGCACGCGCGCAGTGGACGGTCGGATGCGGTGCGTAGCCTGAGGGCGTCGGCCCGCGCACCGCGGGCACGCGAACGCAAGGAGGACATCCCATGGCCATCACCTCGAACGCGAGCACCAGCTGGAGCGGCGCCCTGAGCAGCGGGTCGGGCACGACCACGCTCGGCACCGGGTCGACCTTCGACGTGACCTGGAAGGCGCGGGCCGAGGAGGGCGGCGCGACGACGCCGGAGGAGTTCATCGCGGCGGCCCACGCGAGCTGCTACGCCATGGCGTTCTCGCACGCGCTCGACGAGGCCGGCCACGCCCCGGAGTCGCTGCAGACGAGCGCGAAGGTGTCGTTCGAGCCCGGCAAGGGCATCACCACGAGCGTGCTGTCGGTGACCGGCGTCGTGCCCGGCATCGACCAGGAGGAGTTCGCCCGCATCGCCGAGGAGGCGAAGTCGGCCTGCCCGGTCTCGCAGGCGCTCGCCGGGGTCGAGATCCAGCTGGAGTCCGCCACGCTGCAGGGCTAGCGAAACGAATCTTCCGAGAATCCCTCGGAATGCCCTACATTCAGCAGTAGCAACTCTCCCGCCCACCGGCTATAAACAGAGGTGACGGGGTCAACCAACAGAAAGAAGGAGCGTCTGTGTTCAAGCAGCTTCCCACCCACCTGCTCGTGACGCTTCGCGGCGGCGATGACGACTTCATCATCATGGGCGACGACGACTTCATCATCATGGGCGGCGGCAGCCTCTAGGCAGCCCTCCCACACCGCGGCCGCGGGCCGACCTCCGGGTCGGTCCGCGGCCGCGGTGCGTTGCGCCCGGGACTCGACGTGATGCGCAGATCCTGGGCGAACCCCTGGATTCCACTAAGGTCGTGAGCGTGCGGCGTCCAGTGCGCCGGACGTCATCCGCAACGGCGCGCGACGAAAGGACAGACCCCGATGGGTTCCCTTGTGCTCATGGTGATCGGACTGGCGATGTTCGCCGGCGGCTACCTCATCTACTCCAAGTACCTCGCGAGACGGGTCTTCCAGCTCGACTCCGGGTTCAAGACCCCGGCCCACGACCTCAACGACGGCGTCGACTACGTGCCGACGAGCAAGTTCATCCTGTGGGGCCACCACTTCACCTCGGTCGCAGGTGCCGCGCCGATCGTCGGTCCGGCGATCGCCGTCATCTGGGGCTGGCTGCCCGCCCTCCTGTGGGTCACGCTCGGCACCGTCTTCTTCGCCGGCATGCACGACCTCGGCGCGCTGTGGGCGTCGCTGCGCAACAAGGGCAAGTCGATCGGCGCGCTCTCCGGCCGCTACATCGGCAAGCGCGGCGCCAACCTGTTCCTCGTCGTGATCTTCCTGCTGCTGCTCATGGTGATCGCCGCCTTCGCGGTCGTCATCAAGAACCTGCTCATCAGCACCCCCACGGCCGTCATCCCGACGTGGGGCGCGATCGTCGTCGCCCTGCTCGTCGGCGTCGCCGTCTACCGCATGCGCTGGCCGCTCATCCCCGTCACGATCGTCGGCGTCGTCGCCCTGTATGCGCTCATCGTCGTCGGCGACAGCGTCCCGGTCGTGCTGCCCGAGTCGTTCCTCGGCATGACACCCGCCACCTTCTGGATCCTCGCGCTGTTCGTCTACGGCGCGATCGCCTCGCTGCTGCCGGTCTGGGTGCTGCTGCAGCCGCGCGACTACATCAACGGCGTGCAGCTCTTCGTCGGGCTCATCCTGCTCTTCGGCGCGGTGCTGATCGGCGCGCTGTTCTCGGCGAACCCGCCCGACATCGTCGCCCCGATGATCAACACCAACCTGCCGGAGGGCACGCCGAGCATGGTGCCCTTGCTCTTCGTCACGATCGCGTGCGGCGCCATCTCGGGCTTCCACGGCATGGTTTCCTCGGGCACGACGTCGAAGCAGATCGACAAGGAGACGGATGCGCGCTTCGTCGGCTACTTCGGCGCCGTCGGCGAGGGCATGCTGTCGCTGGGCACGATCCTGGCCGTGATCGGCGGCTTCCAGTCGGCCGCCGAGTGGGAGTCGATCTACAGCGAGTTCGGCGCCGGCGGCGTCACGGCCTTCGTGCAGGGCGGCGGCGCCCTCATGGAGAACGGCCTCGGCCTGCCCGCGTCGCTGAGCGCGACCGTGCTCGCCACCATGGCGGTGCTCTTCGCCGCGACCACGATGGACACCGGCATGCGCCTGCTGCGCTTCGTCGTGCAGGAGATCGGGGATGCGTTCAAGGTCAGGATCACGAAGGTCCCGGCGACGCTCGTCGTCGTCGTGGTGGGTCTCGGCCTCACCTTCTCGCAGGGGCTCGGCGGCGAGGGCGGTCTGCGCATCTGGCCGCTCTTCGGCACGACGAACCAGCTCCTCGCATCCCTCACCCTGTCGATCATCGCCGTCATGCTCATCCGCAAGCGGCGCAACCCGTGGCCGGCGCTCATCCCGCTCACGCTCGTCTTCGTGCTGTCGTTCTGGGCGGCGATCGAGCAGCTCACGAGCTTCGCGGCACCCGGCAACGCCGACTGGCTGCTGTTCGCCCTCGACGTCGTCATCATCGTCGCAAGCGTCTGGGTCGGCATCGAGGCCGTGCTCGCGATGCGCCGCGCGATGAAGGAGCCGCCGGAGCACGAGCACGAGGACGCCCAGCTCGTCGCCGAGCGAGAGCGCGTCTGAGCACGTGATCCCCGCCCGCCGCGGGGCCCAGCGCCGGGAGCATCGCTCTCGGCGCTGGGCCGCGCTGCGCGACGGCCTGCACGAGTTCTACGTCGGCCCGTACCGCCGCACCTTCCTCCGCGAGCAGCGCGACGAGGACGACCTGTTCATGATCGTCGTCCTCGGCGAGGCGCTCGGCGTGCCCGACCCGGCCGCCTACTACTCCGCCGAGCTGCTGCCGGCCGTCTGGGACGACTTCCACGCCTGGCACCGACGCGTCGGCATCCCCCGATCCCCGTTGGACCACATCGCATGCTGCTAGCGATCGCGCGCTCCCGACGCATCCTCTTCGTCGGCGGCAAGGGCGGAGTCGGCAAGACCTCGGTCTCGGCCGCGCTCGCGGTGGCGCGCGCCCGCGACGGCGGTCGTGTGCTGCTCGTCTCCACCGATCCGGCCCACAACCTCGGGCACGTCTGGGATCGCGAGCTCTCGGACGAGCCGGTGCGCGTGCTCACGACCGACCACGGATGGGTGGATGCGCTCGAGATCGATCCGCAGTCGACCATCGACCGGCACTTCGCCGCGGTCGGGGCCACCATGCGGCGCCTGCTGCCCGAGCGCCTCCACGCCTCGGCCCAGCAGCACCTCGACCAGGCGAGGTCGGCGCCCGGGAGCCACGAGTCGGCCGTGCTCGAGCGCGTCGCGGAGCTCGTCTCGAGCAGCCAGGAGACGCACGACCTCGTCATCTTCGACACCGCGCCGTCGGGTCACACCCTGCGCCTGCTCGCGCTCCCCGAGCAGCTCGGCAGCTGGACCGCCACGCTGCTCGCCAGTCGCGATCGGTCCGACCGCTTCGCCGCCGCCGCGCAAGGCATCGTGGGCGTCAAGGACGAGGAGCCGACCGCCGATGCCGAGCTGCGGCGCACGCTCGTCGCTCGCCGCGATCGCTTCGCGCACATGCGCAGCGTCGTGACGGATGCGGCGCAGACGTCGTTCGTCGTCGTCACGGTGGCCGAGCGGCTGCCCGTCGCCGAGTCGGTCGACGTCGTCGAGCAGCTCGCGGCGCTCGGCATCGATCCCGCCGCGATCGTCGTGAACCGCCGCTCGCCCGCCGACGCGGGCGCGCTGCTGGCAGCGCGGCGCGCGCAGGAGGAGCAGCAGCTGGCGCGGCTCCGCGCCGCCGTCGAGGGCATCCCGATCGTGCAGGTGCCGCTGGTCTCGGGCGATCTCGCTGGCAGCGACGCGCTGATCCTGCTGGCGGAGCACCTGTCGGCGCCGGCCTCCTGAGCTCGGCAAGGTTGCGAAAGAGCTGCACCCCGACCTGTTCGCACAAGCGGGCGTCATTGCACTCGAGCAGGCACGCCGCTATGCTGAGCAAAAGTCACCGCTCACGTGGGGAGCGCAGTTCCGTGGAGATCGTTCTCGTCCTTCTCGCCTTCATCGCCGGCGCCACCATCGTCCTGCTCCTCGTAGACGGCGTCAGCGACTTCGCGGCTCGCGCCGTCGTCGGTGCATTCAACTGGCTTCGAGGCGGGGACCGATCCCCGTCCGACTCGGACCGCTGAGCCTGCCGCCCGCACGAGACGCGCGACGGATGGCGCGCGCGCACGCCGGGCTGAAGAGCCAGAGCCGGGCAGCGCGCACTTCGCCGTTCAGCGGGGCCGGGCCGGTGCCGCCAGCGCCGCTTCACGATCGACCGCACTCGCTCCGCGCCAGAGTTCTTGGACGCGCTTCTGGACACCTGCGCCAACCACGAAGGCCACCTGCTCTCGCAGATGGCCTTCACTACTGTCTCAACACAGTGCGCGCCCGGAGGGACTCGAACCCCCAACCTTCTGATCCCGATTCGGTTCGGTATGTGCACACATTCCGCGCGCTTTCGCATTGCATGTCACCCAACGTAACCGCTCCGGAAGGCTAACCCGGGGTTTTTGGCGAGTCGTATTGGAGACCTGGCGTGCTGTGCGCCAGGCCAGCGACAGCGGGGGCGTCCTCGAATCAGGCTCGTTTGGCTTCATACCGTCGAGCCGCGGCGTCGTCCCGACGAGCCGGGCGCCACCGCGCGCCCGCACGCACAGGCGGCGACAGCGGGTGGTCCACGGCTCCGCATGGCACTCGCGGGGCTGTCGCTGCCGGTCAGTTGCGCTCGAGTTGGGAGTGGCGTTACGCGAAGTCGCAGTCGCAGGCGTGCTAACGCGAAACGGGCTCGATCGCCGCACGAGCGGAGCTGATGAAGTAAGCCGTTGTCGCGCAGACGACGCGCAGCCCTCCGGCCGACTCATGCACGGCTTGCGATCGTGCATGAAGTTCCAGTAACTCGGGGCGCCATCCGTTCGCCTCCCGGCCGATCCAGACCGACGACCCTACGAAAACGGCCGTCCAGCCCCGCCCGATCACTCGCATGCCTTGCATCTGCCACAGCTCCTCAATCGAGAGTCGCGGCGGACCATGAACCTCACCCTCGCTCAGCCCGACAGACGGCGGTGGAACACGAAGGAGCACATCAGCTCCGGTGTCTCACTCGGTGCATTTGCGAGTCACCGCATATGCAGCAGATGCGTCTGACCCGTCAGCGGTTCGCGCGCCGGATACGGTGGCGGAAGAAGGCCGCGGCGGGCATCCGACCGTGCCCCGAGAGACAGGACCCGCCGTGAACCGACCCGCCGTCATCGCGCTCGTCGCCGCAACCGCCATCGTGCTCGCCGGCTGCACCAGCAGCGACGCCGCAGAGCCCTCGGCTGCGGCAGCGCCGCCGGCCAACTCGACGCCGACGCCCGAGCCGCTCGCCGACGCCTACCCCGACGACCACACGATCCCGCTCGAGCTCGTCGAGGACGAGCGCGGCACCTACATGCGCGTCACGATCGACAAGGACAGTCCGTTCGCGACGTTCGACCCGGCGATCGTGGATGAGTCAGTCGAGCTCGCTGGCTTCACCGAGGCCGAGGCTCGCCGCGCGCATGCGCTCGCCGTCCGCTTCCTGGTCGAGCAGATGCTCGACGGCCCGAAGATCGAGCTGAACGGCATGGACGCAGCCGAGTGGTACAAGGACAACAAACTCGTCACCATCGCGAACTGGACCGACGCCGCCTCGTTCGCCGAGACCGAGGGCGACCTCGTGCTCGAGGGGCTCCGGCCCGACTCGCCCCGCGACGGCCAGCAGAGGGTCGCGATCACCGGTGCCGTGACGAGCATCGCCGGCACAGAGTCCGAAGCCGGCGTGTCTTACCTCACCGTCAAGCTCGACGCCGAAGCCGTGGGGCGTGCCTCGGAGGAGTCCGTGCGTGCCTGGCTAGGAGAGTACCTCGAGACCGACGAGCAGGTGCAGGCGACGCTTGAGGAGCACTACCCGACCTTCCTCGAGAACGGCGGCGGCGACATCAAGACCACGGTCACCGGCCTGCGGCTGCACTTCTCCTACTCCGACCTCGCGAACGGCTTCATCAGCGGCTGGAAACTCGACTCAGGCGGGGGGTCCTCGGCGCCGCTGCAGTAGCCGCCGAGCGGCTCAGCTCTCCTCGACCGCCTCCGGCACGTTCTCGCTGAACGCACCGCCGATGAGCCCTGCGGTCTCGTCCATGCCGTAGCGGCCGTCGCCGCGGTCGGGACGGGGTGACGCTGCGAGACCTCGACGGTGACCGGAGCCGGCAGCTCGACGTCGTAGAAGGAACCGTGGCAGGTGTCGATGAGGGCGATGCGGGGCTTCTCGAACGAGAGCCGCTTTGTCTCGTCCCCGTCCTCGGGCGGGCGGCGGTGATGTCGCCTGTCCTTCTCCGATGTCACGGTCCGTTTGACGGCACCGCAGAGCGCTGTCCGCCCCCTGACCTCCTGGACTGTGAGCGAAGCCCGACGGGCGACGGGAGTGGAGTGTCGCGCGCGGCGCTCCGAACGCGATCGGGGGTGCTGCGGCTCGGGTGGGCTGCTGATCGAGGTGCCGCTACCCGGCGAGGAACATCGCAGCGCCACGTCGCTCTACCAGTGGTGGGACGAGGTGCTCGCGAGCGGCGAGGGCAACGGCGGCGCCGAGGCCCCGTACACCGTCAGTACACCGCCGTCGCGGAGAGCTGGGCCTCCGGCAGCCTCCCGCAGCTGGTGATCCACACCGACCGCTGCCCCGTCGTCGTCAACGACGGCGGCACGGCCAGCGAGCCACCGATCACGCAACGCCCGACGAGGTGCGGGGCGTTGTCGTCCGCGGTAGCCTCCGAGCAGGCTCGCTCCCCAGCGCCGCCTATGTCACGAGTAGGCTGCCGCGCCCCAGCGGCACCCAGACCCTTGAGGATCGAGATGCCCCGCACCACCACGTCCCTTCTCGCCGCGGCCGCACTCGCCGTCGCAGCCCTGACCGCCTGCAGCTCCGGCGCCGCCGCCGAGCCGACCGCGACGTCCGCACCGCCCACCGAGGCCTCGGCCGCAGCCAGCGCGGCTCCCTCCGCCGAGCCGACCGAGGAGGCCGCCGTCGAGGGCTCCGAGGAGTCGCCCTACCCGGCCGGCACCGCGCTCGAGTTCGACGGCTGGACCGTCGTCGCCCACGCCGTGCTCCTGAACCGCGCCGACGCCTACGCCGCGATCTCCGGTGCAGCAGCAGCACCGGCCGACGGCAACGGCCACCTCGTCGAGACCACGTTCACCGCGACCAACACCGGCGACGCCACGGCGGAGTGGAGCGAGCTCGTCTACGGCGTCGCCGGCCCGACCATCACCGCGGTCGAGGTCGACGGCGCGAACTGGCACTCCGAGTACCACCAGGCCGAGTACGTGCACGAGGTCGCGCCGGGAGACAGCGTCGACTTCAGCATCTTCCAGTACGCCGACGCCGACTACGTCGCCCAGCCCGAGGTCACCGTCTACGTCTCGCGGCCCGGCGACGGCGACGACTTCGTACTCCAGCACGTCCTCGTGCCCACGCAGTAGCCGAGTCAGCCCCAGCGCCCCGCATCGTCCCGTCGAGATGCGGGGCGTTCTGCGTGCGGTGCCGCGACTGGCCGCATGGAGGATGGTGTCACAGCGCGGATCGAGAGCCCGGTGTCCTCTGCGATCTCGCGAATCCGACTGACAGCGCGAGCCTTCGAGCTTGGAGTCCAGACCACGCAAGCACATGGCCCGGACACACCCGTCCCTGACCTGCGCAAAGTGGAACATCCACACGCAACTTCACGACGCAGTCGGCGACCTCCGGATCCGCCGCACGGACGCGCCTGGCTCGCCATTCACTGAAGCGGGGATGCTCGCGCGCGAGCCCGAGTCGCTGATGCACAGAGCGGCGAAACGTACGCCCGCCGGAGCCTTCTTGGGTGGCCGCTGCCTCAGTACCTCGAGCGTGTCACGACGATGTTCAGCACGCCGATGCCCGGCTCGTAGGTGGTGGTCGCGAAGTGGCTGTCCCAGCCGATCGAGTAGCCGACGCCGGTGAGGTCTACGGAGCGCAACAGCATCGCCTCGCCCTCGTCGTCCATGCCGAGCAGTCTCATCGCGCAGATTGCGCCGTCGAGATCCGTAGTGTCGGCCGGCTGCTGGACGCCGGCAAGCTCGAGCCCAGTCCAGGCTCGGATCGTCATCTGCAGTTCGTTCTGCACGTCGAAGCCGACCCCGTCGGGGCTGCAGCCGCGCGCGGCGGTGTCTAGCGAGAATGGGGCGGGCGGCTCGAGGCGCTCCGGTTCCTGCTGCGGCACCGTGTATGGGTGTGCGCTGAGCCCGAGTGTGTGGGGTGTGGGGATGCAACCGGTGAGGGCGAGCGCGGTTGCCGCGATCAGGGCTGCGGCGAGGCGGCGTGAAGTCATTTGCGGCTCCGTGGGGTGTCTCGTCGGTTCAGCGTAATTGCAGCGGCGACGAGCGCGGGGGCGGAAGCAACAGGGCTGCCACGGCGGGCAGCGGCAGCACTGTGGGCCGCACGTGCAGCCACTGGCTGGGAGCGACTCTGCCTCCTGCCGACCGACCCGCAGTCAGCCGGACCGCGGTGCGTCCGTAGTCGCGCTCCGTGTCGCTTCGGACGCCTCGCCCTGTTGCGCGATGATGTGCTCGAGCTCCGACTGGCTCACGCGCAGGTACCAGCCGTGGCCAGGCTGGTAGCCGAGTGCCGCAGTCGAGATCGCGTAGAGGTCGTCCGGTGTGAGGTCATGGCGCCCTTCGATGTCGTAGGAGACCGCGATGAGTGCCGTGACCGCCTCGAGGTGAGTGTCGAATACGGGGCCAGAGGGAAGGGTCTGCTGCGCGATCTCAGGGTTGGCCGAGAGCCAGCCGCGAGCGAAGCGGTGGGCTCGCAGGTACTCCTGTTCGGCTGCTGCGAGGTGGCCGGCGACGTCAAGAGGGGCGACACCGTCGACCTCGGCGAAGTCCTCTACGAGCGGGCGGCGCCCGGTTCGGGCTAGGTCATAGAGAAGCACAGAGGCACGTACAAGGACCTCGACTTCGCGAGCACGGTGCACGGCCTCGGCTGCCGTGTCACGTTCCGCCTCAGCGCGCCGGTTGCATTCACGAGCCCGTGCCCGCAGCCCCGTCAGCGCCTCTGTCATCTGCTCCACATCGGGCGTCATGCTCGTCACAGTCGTTCCTGTCTCGACACCCCACATTGCTTGTCGGGGGAGCTTCTCGCCGAGCTGGATCGCTGGCGCGCGGGCCAGTTTCATCCTGCCTGGGGGCTGTCGCTTTGGGATTCAGGTCTGCCGCGTGTTGGCGCCGGTGAACGCGAAGCAGGGTGCCGCTCGATCACCGGCAGGGACACCTACCGGCATCCATTCCTTCCGAGGAGTTCACCTCGGTCGAGGCGCTGCTCGAGAGCGCGATCGTCACGCCCTGACGCGGACGCCCGCCGCCGGCCTCCGCTCGCCGCCTGTCCAGGACACGTCCCGCACGCCACGAACCGAGGAGCGACGGCACCACCAAGCCGCAGCCCGCCGCCGAGATCGAGACGGAGCAGCGCCCTCGGTTCACGCTCGCCGTCATCACCCGCGGCTGCACCGACCGCTCTGTGGCTCGCGGTGCGAGAGCGCCGCCGCCGAGTACACCGCACAGCACAAGGAAGAGGCAGATGGCGCCGGACTAGCGGCTGCCGGGCATCGGAGGCTGAGCGTTCAGTGGCCGAGCGCGCGCAGCGCCTCGGCCGCGTGGTCGAGCGGGATGCGCTCCTGCTCGATGCGGAGCCAATCCGCCCGTTCGGGATCGGTGAGCTGCTCGTAGACGACCCGCTCCCCTGGGCCGAGGCGGTCGAGGCTCCTGCGCCGTTCGGTGATGAGGGCGCCGTTCGGGTGGTGCCTGACGCCAAGGTGTCCGTAGCGCTCGGCGGCGGGCTCGTCCATGAGGATCGTCGTGACCGGCATCCCCTGTGCCCGGAGCTGGTCGACGATGCCGTAGCCGGCGGCGTCGATGTCACCCCAGTAGACGACGGGGACGCCGGCGAGCCAAGGGATGTCGGCGAGGACGGGCAGGTTCTTGCCGTTGCCGAGAATCGCGACGGCGCCGGCCATGGGCGGGAAGTAGGTGGCGGTGTCCTTGTTCTCGATGACGATCGCGAGCCGGACCGGGTAGGGCGGCGACATGCCGGCATCGCCGACGGTGTACGAGTCGTGCCGGCGCCCTGCGCGGCGGTGCCCGGGGTCGAGCCAGGTCAGCGGCACCGTGTGCGCGCGCGGCGCGAACATGAGCGGTCGGCCAAGGAGCTGCTCGACGAGCTTGCCATGCGAGTCGAGCCACTTGCCGTGCACCCCCTCGATCGGCAGCTGCCGGGCGGTCAAGCCGGTCTCCTCGTTCGTGCGCAGCCAGCCGAGCACTGCGAGCAGCAGCTCGAAGTCGAGATCGCTGAGCGCGACGACGGCGCGCAGGGTCGATGCCGAGCTGACACCTCCGAGGCGGGCGAGCCGTGCCTGGGCGATCTCGATCTGCTCGGCGCGGCCATCCGTCGAGAGCCGGGCCGAGTGCTCCAACGACGGCACGCTGAGCCGGCGCGGCACCGGATGGGAGAGCGTGCCGATGCGTCGGCTCTGCCGTTCGACGTGGAGCCCGTGAGCGTTCGCTGCCGCGTCGACGTCGCTCGACCAGTCACGCAGAGACTGCAGGCCCTCGGGTGTCGGGTCGGAGAGGGGCGGGTGCAGCACGACTGAGCGCGGCCAGTCTCGCTCTCCCCCGGGGAGCAGCTGCTCCGCCCAGTCGCGGGACAGGCGCGCGGCCGCGGCGAGGTCGTCAGGCAGCGGCATCCTGCTCCTTCCGCACGTCCACGACATGGATGTAGTGGTCGGCGCTCTTCACGGTCTCCAGCACGAGACCGGCGAAGGGCTCGAGCGTGCTGGACTTATCGAACGGTGCGCCGACGATGAGCTGGAAGCCGAGCGTCCTCCACGCGCCGACCGAGCGCTGCGTGAACTCCGAGTCGGCCTTGATGAACGCCTCGTCGAGGATGACGGTGCTGAATCGCGGCCGGCCCTCGCCGTCACCCAGCTGGTAGCGGAGCGCGGCGCCGAGGATGAATGCGACGAGCTCCTGCGTCTCGCCGCCGGAGCGCTCACCCAGGCCCGTGTAGCTCGCCACCCGCCCGCCGTCGACGAACACGCCGGCGCTGATCTTGATGTGGCGGCGGACGTCGAGCATCGGGCGCCGCTCGCTGGCCAGGTCGGCGCGCAGCGACTCGATGAGCCCCGCCATGTCCCGGTAGACCTCGTCGAGCTGGTCAGCCTCCACCGGCTGCAGGAAGTGGGAGGCGAGCCGACGGACGCGTGACTTCAGCTGGGCGACGTCGCTCGGGATCGCGTCCTGCTCGACCATGCGCAGCGTGCCGCGCGATGCGCCGAAGGGCGCGCCGGCGAGGAGCTCGTTGACCTCGAACAGTCGCCGCTTGACATCGTGCATCGCGCTGGAGAAGGCGGCGTGGAGGGCGCTGAGGTGCTGGGCGACGCCGGCGACGGTGTCCTCGTCCCACTTCCGCAGCGACTCCGCCGACCGGTCGGCTTCGTGGCGCTGGAGAATCTCGAGGTACTCCGAGTAGGAGAGCCAGCCGGTCCCGAGGCTCGGCGCGGGCCACTTCTCCTGGAAGCGCCACACGGCTGCCCCGTAGCGCTCGGTCGCGACCTGTGCCGCCTGCTCGCCCTGGTACCGCAGCGCTCTGGCTCGCTTCGCGACGTTGCCGAGCGCGGTGTCGATCCTGGCCTGGTCGGTCTCGTCCTCACCGAGGCCTTCGTCTCCGAGGTCGGCGTCGAGTCGGTCTGCCGCCGCCTGGTCGAGTTCCCCCTCGAACCTTGCGAGCGCGTCCTCCGCGCGAGCCTCCTTCGCCATCGCCTGCTCGTACGCCCGCTCCTTCTTCTCAGCCTCGTCGCGCGCGACGGCGGCGCGGTCCCGGGCTGCGTCATGCTCGGCCGCCGCCTGGTCGCGAACGCTGATGGCTCGCGACAGGTCGCTGTCACCGTCACGCAGTCGCGCGATCTGCTCCTGCACGAGATCGAGCGAAGCACGGGTGGCCGCGAGGTCGATGTCTGCCCACTGGGCGGCGTCGAGGTGGCGCGCCTCGAGCACGCGCGCCTTGATCTCATCCTGCTCGCGGGTGGCGCTCATCACCGCCTGCTGCAGCTCAGAGCAGCGTCGCGCCGCCTCGCGCTCCCGCTGCTGCAGCTCCTCGAGCCGGGCGCGGTTGTCGAAGCCGATGACGCGCTCGAGCCCTCCGCCGTGCGCGCCCTTCTTGCCGTGCCGCTCCTGCCCCTTGAGGGTGACGCGCTTCGTCCCATCGTCGACGAGCTGCCGCGCGTCCTCGACGCACAGGTGGTCGGCCTCCCGCGTGAGGTGGTGGCTGAGCCATCCGCGGAACGGGGTGTCGGCGAGGGCGAGCTTCGAGGCGAGCGTGCCTGGCGCGGCCGGCGCCGCCGACGCGGCACCTACCTGCACGCCGCGGAACCGCATGCGGCGCGGCAGCCGCAGCTGCTCGATCGCGTCGCGGAACTGGTCGTAGCGGCGAGCGTCGATGAGGAGCACGTGGGCCATCCCGCCGAGGACGGCATCGGCCGCACGGCGCCAGCGGTCCTCGCCCGGCGCGATGTCGATCAGCTCGGCGATGAACGGCACCTCCGCGGGCGTGAGCCCTGCGGCCGCAGCCATCCGGTCGCGCATCTCGACCAGGCCGCTTGAGAGGTTCGAGCTGCGTCCCTCGAGCGACTTCCGCTCGACCTCGAGCTGCTGCTGCTCGGTTCGGGCGGCGGCGTGCTCCTGGTGTGCGGCGAGGAGCTTCGCCTCTGCCTGGAGCTGCGCGCTGTCGCCGGCGGCGAGCAGGCGGCGCGCATCCTGCTGCTCGCGCTCGAAGCTCGCTTCGTCGCTGATGCGCGCCGACGCGCCGGGTGCGTACCGGCGGAAGTCAGCGAGCGCGCGCTCGGTGCGCTGGACGTCCTCGGTCGCGCGGCGGGCCGCGCGCTCGAGCTCCTCCAGCTTCCCTCCGCCGGCGTCGTGGACGAGCTGCTCCGCGCGCTCAGACACCGTCTTCGCAGCCTCCGCCTCGCCACGTCGCGCGTCGCGCGCCCGCAGTGCTTCCTGCAGCACCGCCTCTGCGTCGTTCGTCGCGATCGCTGCGCGGCGCGCGATCTGCCCTGCGCGCCAGTGCGCGAAGGGACCGCTGTCGTCGTCGGGGCGGAGGATGTCGGAGGCTGCGATGTCGAGCGTGGCCTGCGCGTGCGCGTCGAACGCATCTCGGATCGGCTCGAGCGTCTGCCGCTGTTCGAGCGCTGTCTGGTAGGACCGGCGCGATGCCTGGTAGTCGTCGAAGATGCGGACGGCGTCCTGGGCGCGAGCGAAGGTGGCGGGCGCTTCCAGCACGTACTGCTGGTAGAGGCCCGCGACGGAGGTGATCCGGCCTCCTGCCTGCACGCGGGTGAGCAGATTGATCGCGCCCGCGCCGCTGCCGAACTGGCCGATGCCGAGGTGCTCGGTGAGCGCACCGACGAAGGACTGGTACGTCTCGTAGCCACGGAGGTTCTCGTGGGCGGCGCGCACCTTGGCTGGCTGGAACTTGTGGTCGACGTGCTGCTCGAGCAGGCTGAGGTCGAAGCCCGATTCGATCGTGAATCGGCGCTTGGTCAGCGCACCGTCGGATCGTGCGTCCTCGGCGGCGTAGTAGACGCGCATTGCGGTGAAGCGCCGCGGCTCGCCGACGAACAGGCCGGTTTCGGACTCGTCGGCGCGGAAGGTCGCGGCGACCGCGCCCCACGCCTCCCCCTCTCGCAGCAGGAACTCCTGGCTGCCGCTCTCATCCTCGAGCGTGTCGTAGCGGCCGCGGATGTAGTTGAGGACGTTGCGCTGGCCGTCGCCTCGCGGGCGCCCCGTGGCGAGGTCGTTCGATGCGCCGTTCAGTGGCGTCGTGCTGTCGGCGATGAGGACGGTGTAGGCGTCGAGCAGCGTCGACTTGCCCGTGCCGGAGCCGCCCGTGAGCAGCGTCATGTCGTCGTCGAAGTCGACGACATGGTGGCCGTCGTAGCCGCCCCAGTTGACGAGCTGCATCTGCTCGAGGGTCCACCGGTTCATGCCTGCTCCTGCTCGTCTTCGGCGCTCGTGTCCTGGTCGTTGCTCGAGCCGATGCCGTACTCGGCGAGCCAGGGCTCGAGGAGCGGCACCTGGGCTGCTGAGAGGACGATGGCGATCATCGGGTCGATTCGGTATTCGCCTTCGCCGACCTTGTGGAGCAGCTTGTGGGTGCGCATCTCGCTGATCGACTTGTCGACGCCGGTCTGTGCCTGCGAGATGTCGTTGTAGGACGGTGGCAGCAGCTCGAGCGCCGCGGCGGCGATCTCTTCACGGAGCGCGGTGATGGGCTCGCCCTCCATCGCCAGCAGCGAGTCGGCCTCGTAGCGTCGGCGAAGCGCGAGAAGCACCATCACGTCCCAGAGCTTCCACTGCGACCGGCGCATGAGGCTCGGGAACGGCTGCTGCCCCTCGGACTCCGCATTGACCCGGTACGCGACGTGCAGGTCCTCGTTCACCTCGACGTCGAGGAAGAGCTCGTTGATGCGGGAGACGATCTCGTTGCGGTGTTCGAGGAACAGCTCCCACATGGCGGGGTTGTCGGCTCGGGAGAGGAAGGGTCCTTCGAGCAGTCGGACGAGAACCTTGCGGACGTCGAGCGTGAGCCTTCCGGTGTCGCCCGGGAAGCAGCTGGTCGTGACGTCGCGCTCTTCGTCGAGCTCCTGCTCGAACTGAGCGTCGAGCTGTGTCAGCACCTCTGCTTCCTCGTCGGTGAACTCTTCAGCCACGGTGCGGCTCCTCGGGGGTGATGGCGATGCGCGGGATGCTGTAGGTGACGGTGGAGCCGTCGCCGCGCGTCATGGTGACGCGCTCTCGGTCGAGCGTGCGGCCCGCGAAGCTGCGGTGGATGATGCCGAGCAGGTCGATCGGGCGTCGGCTGCTGGCGGGGAGGTGCGAGATGACCGCGCCCACGGTCGCGCCTCCGGACTCTCGCGCGGCGCGGATCGCGGCGTCGATCTCCGGGAAGTGCGGTCCGCTGAGCTTGCGCACCTCGTCCCAGGTGGTGCTCGCGCCGGCGGACCTGTGGTTCGCGGCGCCGAGCGGCTTCGGGAGAGAACGGCGAGTGCGGTCGGGGTACGCGCGCAGCGACGGCTTCAGCGCGACCTTCTCCGGCATGATCGCAAGCTCGCGCCGCCAGCGGCCACTGGTGCGCTCGAGCACTTGCGTGACGGATGCGGCCGCCCGGTCGAGCGCGTCCATGAGCTCGCGGTGCCGCATGGCGTCGTGCTCCCGGATGCGGGTGCTGATCGTCCGCACTACCGCGTCCCGACGCTCGAGCACCTGGTTCATGCCGGCGGAGATGGTGTCCGCGGTCGCGATGGCCTGCTCTCGATCCGCGCGCGAGACGAGCGCGGCGTGCGGATGGCGCACGAGGGCGTCGATGTGGGCGCGGAGGCTGTCGAGCAGCGTGTCGTCGAGGAACAGCTCGTGCGCGCCGAGGTAGGCGCGGCCCTCGGGCGTCTCCTGCAGCATGCCGCGGGTGCGGTCGGCGTAGAGGTCGACGATGTCGGATCGCGAGAGCTGCTCCTCTCGGTAGCGCTCGAGCACATCCCGCCGGAGCTGGTCCAGGCTGTCGGTGATCGCCAGGAAGTCGGCCGGAAGCCCGCCGACCTGATCGACGAGGTTGGAGAACGCCTGCACGAACCCGTCGGGCGTGACTGCTGACACCTCGCCACCTGCACGCAGCCTGTCGATCTCGGCGTCGATCCCGGCGCGCTGCTGCTCGAGCGCGGCGATGCGCTCCGAGCGCGACTCGGTGGCGTCGAAGGCGGCCACGCGGGCTACCTCCACGATCGTCTTCACGCGGCTGGCGGAGATCATGCGGTGGTCACCGCTGAGCTCGCGGACGTACTCGAGCGCCCGCTGGGCCGCGCTGGTGGGCCGCACCATCTGCCGACCGTCAGGGTCGTTGTAGCGACTGAGCAGTCCGCGCTTGACCAGGGCATGGACGACTCGGTTGGGCGGGTCGTCGGGCACGTCGTAGTCGTCGGCGCGCAGGGCGTTCGCACCGGCTTCGACGAGCGCGATCATGTCCTCTGCGGGGACCGCCACGGCCTCTGAGCCGAAGGCCTCGCGCAGCAGGGCGATCGTCCACGGCGCATGCCGGGACCGAAGCACGTCCAGGGCAGGCTCCTCGAAGGCGCGGATCGTCGCGCCGTGCTCAGTGCGGATCGCCATGCGTGCCCTTCTACCCAGTTTTGATCAGTGTGCGGCAACCGACTGACGCGGCGCGCCTTCTGCATAGCCGGTGGCCGCCGCCGCAAGACGAACCGAAGAGCGCACATCGTCGGCCGATTCGTAGAACGGCCGCCGCAGCCGGCGGTTCCGTTGCACGAGTGAGTCGGACTTCGTGACCTTCAGCACCATGAGGTCGCTCGGCTTCTCGCCGCCGGCCAGCGCGGCGTCGTTCGCGGCTTCGACGGCTCGGAGCGCCCATCGTGAGGGCTTCTGCCCTCGCGGGAAGGAGCTGGCACCGACCGGGATGAGCTCGCGCGTGCGGGCAGAGAGTGCTTCGATCGCCTCGACGCTGTAGAGCTCTACCGCCACGATGCTCACGACCGCCAGCACGCCGGGCCGGAGGGCGGTGGCCGAACCCTTGGTGACGCGCAGGGAGTAGGTGTCGTTCAGCGCCAGCTCGAGCGCCGCCTCGGGTGTGGACGGAACGACGAGGGCCAGTCGCGGGTCGATGTCTCTCGCGGTAGTGACGGCTCCTCGTTCATCGACCTGCAGCCACCCCTGCCGGATGTATTTGTCGAGCGTGGTCCTGCTCACCCCGAAGGCCGACGCGTCTGCCCGCTTCACCCGCTGCTCTCCCGACTGTCCAGCGATAGCATGTTCACTGTACCCGTATTCACTGTACCCGTATTCACTGTACCCGTGTTCATTGTACCCGTGTACAGTGAACACCCGATCGCTGGACACATTCTGGAGCGACGAGAGCGCTCCGGTCCGCCCAGAAGCGCTGAGCCGATCTTCGGCCGCGGCTCGTTGACCGACCGGAGCTCGCAGATGGAGGATGACGCCAGGCCGAGCGAAGGAGCCGGATGACCGTCACGCCCATCCACCGCGCCCGCGCCGCCGCATGGTGGGCGGGCCTCGCCGTCATCATCGCCGCATCCGCGATCGGCGGGCTCGCGCTCGGCCTCCTCATCGGCCTCGGCCCCTGGCCCGCTCCCCGATCCGGTGCTCCCGAAGGTGCTGCTCGTCGCCGTGGCGCTGGCCGCCCTCGGCCGCTGGGGCATGTGGCGCGCGAGCCGAGCCGGCAGGCCCTAGCCCTCCCCAGCCCACCGGCTATGTCGGTCTCGAGAGCACGAGACCGAAGGAGAGCACGATGAGCCGCAACGAGTGGGAGCAGGGCAAGATCACCCTCCCGACCGCCGCGGTGGCGCCGCTGAAGCAGGCGCTGCGCCGCGCGCAGAACGAGATGCACGACGCGGTGCTCGACGCAGTGAAGCGGTGGGAGCCGGACTACGCCGACCAGAAGCCCCGCCGCGGCTACATGGTCGTGCTCCCGGAGCCCCGCACCGAGGCGGAGCGCCACGCGCACCAGGCGATCAGCGACCGCTTCCACCGCCGCACCGGCGCCGCGCGCCTGGGCCGCCTCACCGCCACCGACCTCGACCACGTCGTCGGCCCGCGCCCCACGAACCGCACCACCGAGTTCCGCTGCGGGCACGCCTCCATCGGCATCGAGGGCCGCGAGCTCACGTGGCAGGTGGACGAGAACAACTACAGCGTCGCCGGCGCGCACGAGGACTTCCTGGCCCGGGCGCTGATGCGGGCTCTCGCCTCGATCGACTGGACGCGCGGCACCGGCGGCATCTTCTGGGGCAACAACGAGCACAACGAGGACGCCTGGGGCGCGAGCGGCGACTACGTCACCCACCAGTGGGGCCCCGCGGGCAAGGCAGCGGCGGACTCATTCTCCGGCTTCGGCCGCGACCGTTGAGCGGCGCTCCCCTGCTCGGCTAGAGCACCGAGAGCACGATCAGGGCGGGCACTGCCGCTGACGCGCTCCAGTCGAGCGCGAGCTCGCGCCGGAAGGCCGGCTCGCTCCACGACGCGCGCGAGTCCACGAAGCGCGAGATGCCGACCGCGAGCACGATGCCGGCGAGGCCCAGTCCAGCGGCGAGGCGCACCGGCTCCCACGGCGCGAGCAGCCCAGCGCCGCCGATGACGCTCGCCGCGAGCAGGCCGTTCGCGATCGCCATGGCCCGCCGGCCCGCGGCCGCGCCCTCGCCGCCGATGAGCGAGCTCGGGATCGCCGTCTCGATCAGCAGCTTCTGGATGCGCCACCAGCGAGCCGACAGCCCGAGCGCGATGAACGCCACGGCGAGCAGCACTCGCAGCACGAGCTGCGCGAGGTCGAGCGCGTCCAGGGTCAGCCCTCGTCGCAGAGGTGCTCGACCGCGGCCGCGGCGCCGGCGCGCAGGGAGGCGCTCACTGGCCGCCCCACAGGAAGTCGGTCGGCGCACGATCCTCGAGCCTGTCCTCCGCGCTGTGGAGGCTCAGCCCGGAGGCGACCTCGTAGATGTCGGTTTCGCCCTGGGCACGCATGATCTTGCTGGTGTCGAGGTCGACGAAGAGCCAGTGGTGACCGGCGATGAGCAGCTCGGCGGCCGGGTCGCCGTCGGCAAGCGCCGGGAAGCGCTCGAGCACCTCCGCCTCGCTGAGCCCGGTGTTGCGGACCACCGCGGCGAGCACCAGCTCGTCCGTGCTCTCGGCGGTGGCGTCGTAGACCATGCCGACGTTGAACCAGCGCCTGGCGTCGGGTGTGCCTGCGTCGTCGTACGCAGCGAGCGGCTCGAGCGGCTGGAGCTCCAGCTGGAAGCGCTGACCGCCGGTGCGATTGATCGGCTCGGGCGCGACGTCGGTCACGGCGAGCCCGCCGTAGAGCAGGCTGTCGTGCGCTTCATCCAGCGGGATGCCGAACGTGTCCGCGGCGTGCTCGTCGATCCAGTCGACCTCGTCCTGCGCGAAGTTGTCGAGGCGGGTGCCGTCGAGGTAGTTCTCCACGAGGTAAGTGACCGCGGTGCGCTGCGCGGCGTCGAGCTGCTCCTGCGTGGCGCCCGCGGCCAGGAGCTCCTGCACCGCCTCGCCGTCGCCGGCGCGCAGCAGCGACGACTCGGGGTCGACCGTCATGCGCGTGTAGGTGCCGTACTCGTCGGTGACCTGCTCGAGCGGGACGAACTCGTCGTCCGGGTAGGCGTCGACCGGGGCGAGCGGCTCGGACTCCGAGGCCTCCGGTGCCGGCGAGTCGCTGTCGGCGCCCGGAGCGGGCTCGGCGGCGGCGGTGCATCCCACCACTGCGAGCGCGATCGCGGATGCGGAGAGGGCGAGGGCGGCGCGGGTACGGCGCATGGGGTGCCTTTCGTGACAGGCGGTGGGTGCGACTGCGCTGGGGTGCCTGTCGCTCTGGAGGGGTGCGCTGGCGCTACTTCAGGTCGTCGACGTCCGGGTACAGCGAGGTGCCGCTGGGCTGCAGGTAGGGGACCCAGTTGCCGGCGGTGCTCGCGAGGCCGCGCTGCACCGGGTCGTAGCCCATCCAGAGGCTGCCGATTGCGTCGATCTGCGCACGGCCATCGCCGTCGAACAGCTCGGGCGCTCGCGCCTCGCGCTCGGCGTCCGAGATGTCAGGGCTGAGCCGTCGCCACAGCTCGAGCGCGGCTTCATCGGTGGTTTCCAGCTGCCGCGTGAAATCGAAGCCGAGGTTGATCTGCGGGACGTTGTATGGAGCGTCAGAGACGAACGCCTCTACCCCGATCACGCTGAAGGTGCTCGTGCCGCGCGGCCCGCCGTCGCGCGACGTGTTCTCCGGCAGCCATGCGCCGAGGGCGAGGCCAGCAGCAAAGGGCTCGTCGGACTCGATCGAGCCGTCACGGAAGGACGGGGTGACCGGAAACTCGAGCTCGTCGAACCACTCCTGTGTGGTCTGCGCGTTGTAATTGTCGAGCCGCTCATTGTCCAGGAACTCCTCGGCGAAGTAGCGGGCGGCGATCTGCTGCGCCCCGTGCGCCTGCTCGGGCGTGAAGCCGTGCTCCTCGAGCAGGTCGAATACGACGAGCTCCTCGTCCCACTGCAGCTGCGGTGCGTCGTCGGCGAGCGTCTGCCGCTGGTAGGTGCCGTACTCGTCGGTGACGACCTCGAGCGGCACGAACTCGTCGGTCGGGTCGCGGTCGGCCATCGGGTCGGCGCTCGGCGCGGGCGCCTGAGTCGACTCGGCAGCAGGTGCGGGGGTCTGTGCCGGCGGGGGTGTCGCCGCGCATGCGGTGAGGGCGATCAGTGCGATCGCGGCGGCAGCAAGCGCGGGCGTGCTACGGGGCAAGGCTGCTCCTCCATCAGTGGCGTCTGCAGTGCTGCGGCAGTAGAACCTTGGCTCCTTAGACTGACGTGCACCTCACGCAAGGTTGCTCCGACAGTATCCGATTCTCGCCTCGCGGCGGTGCGATACATCAGATCGAGCAGGTGACCGCGGGCGTGAAGCGCAACCCCAAAAGCCGCCAGCTCATAATTCGGCTGGGAGTCGCCATTAGGGGCCCGACACCGCCTCGGAGAATCGCTTTCACGCGATCCCGCAGGACACTGTGAATCCGGAAGCTCTGGACAGGTTCGACAGTGCGCGTGCGGGAACCGTCGACGGCGCGCGATCCCTGAACGAACGGACCGTGCACAACGCAGCTCCCGCGATCTCGGGACGGATCAGGTAGTACATGCAGTCTCCTCGGACGGGTCCTCTTTGGACCGTACCGCTTCGCTCCCACGACAGGCGGGACGGAGCGCCGGCATGCTCGGCGGCCGACACCGCCTGCTGTGCCGCTCCGGAGGACTTGCCACACCGCCTCATCGGGACAGTCTGGGACTGACAAGGGCGCTGTGCCGCTAGCCGCTGGATCCGACGTTCTTGGACGCGTTCTTGGACACCTGCGCCAACCACGAAGGCCACCTGCTTCCGCAAGTGGCCTTCTACTGTCTCAACACAGTGCGCGCCCGGAGGGACTCGAACCCCCAACCTTCTGATCCGTAGTCAGATGCTCTATCCGTTGAGCTACGGGCGCTTGGCCGAACGGCCAGCGATCAGACTACCCGATCACTGGCCGTCGACGCGAATCGAGGCGCGTCATGGACGCGCCCAGGCTCACAGGGGGCGGATGTTCGCAGCCTGCGGGCCCTTGTTGCCCTCAACGATCTCGAACTCGACTGCCTGAGCCTCTTCGAGGGTCTTGAAGCCGTTGGACTGGATCTGGCTGTAGTGAGCGAACAGATCCTTGCCGCCGTCGTCCGGAGCGATGAAGCCGAAGCCCTTGCCGGAGTCGAACCACTTGACGGTGCCGGTTGCCATATTTCCTTCAATCATGCTGTGCGGCCTGAGCCGCGCGAAAAGCGCAGAACAAGAATCGTCCTGCGCCACGGCAAGCGTAGCGGTCATCGCGTTCCGCTGCTGAGAAATCTCGCAGAGGGCCCCAGCGCCGGCCGCCGCGGGCCTCAGCCGCAGCGCGTGAGCGCCGCCGAGGCGGCGGACAGCGTCGGCTCGCCGCCGAGCACCACGAGCTGCTCTGGCCGGTACTGCTCGCGGATCATCGCGACGGTGCCGTCGGGCACGCAGAGCCGCCCGGCCAGCAGCAGCGGGCCCGCGCCCGCGGCGATCGCGGCGCCCGCGAGCGCGTCGGGGAAGTTCTGCCCCGAGGCGAGCAGCACGTTCGGCGAGCCCGCCAGACCGGCGGATGCGGCGAGCAGCCGGTTGGTCTCGTAGCGGTCGCTGCCGGCGAGCCGCTCCGGCGCCGCCCCGACGAGCTCGCGCAGCTGCGCCTCGACATCAGCCGACACGCTGGGCTCGCCGCCCGCGACGACGGTCGCCGCGATGCCGCTCTCCTCGAGGTAGGCGCGCACGCTCTCCGGCAGGCTCCCCGCCGGCGTCAGCAGCACCGGCGCATCCGCCGCGGCAGCGACCGGCGCGGCCGACAGCGCGTCGGGGAAGAGGCGACCGGATGCGACGTAGGCGGTCGTCGCGTCGGGGAAGACCTCGCGCGCGATCATCACCGCCGTCTCATAGCGGTTCGATCCGGCCAGCCGCTCCACCGTCGCGCCCGGCAGCGCGGCGGCGACCTGAGCCTCGACCTCGGCCGAGACCGAGTCCTCCGCGCCCACGATGACCACCGCATCCGGTGTCAGCCGCTGCAGCTCGTCGGCGACGACGTCCAGCAGCGCCGACTGCGGCGTCAGCAGCAGCGCGCTGCCCGCCCGGGCGGCGGCGGGCGCGAGCGCGAGGGCGTCGGGATAGCGCTCGCCGGTGGCGAGGTAGACGGTGTCGACCGCCGCGGGGTCGTTGTAGGCGCGCGAGACCTCGACGGCCGTCTCGTAGCGGTTGGCGCCGGCGAGGCGCGCGGCCTCGATCGGCATCTCGACCGTGCGGCAGCCGAGCGACTCCGGCTGGCCCGCGCCGAACGAGTCCTCGGCACGCACGCACACCCGATGCACGGCGCCCGGCGCGCCCGCGATGCTCGCCTCGAAGTCGTGGCCCTCGCGCCACTCCCCCGCACCCCAGGGCCAGAGGCGAGCGCTCGCATCCACCGTCACCGAACGGGTGCCGTCGACCGTCACGGTCACGCTCGAGGCGAGGTCGCGCCGGGTGAAGTCGAACGCCCAGCCGGAGACGCGGATGCTGTCGGGGGCGGATGCGCCGACGTCGCGGAGCGCACCCACGACGTCGTGGCGCGAGACCTCGCCGCCGCTCGCGATCCAGTCGTCGATCGAGGCGAAGGTCGGCGTCGGGCTGCCCTCGGGTGTGGTGCCGAAGTTCGTGGTGCCGTACAGGTAGCGCCCGAAGGCGATGCCGACGCCCATCACGGAGTGGCGCGGCTCCAGCATCATCGACCGGTGCGGCGGCGAGTCGATCCACTGCTGCACCAGTCCGGCGGCGTTGTCGCCCGTGCGGGCGGCGATGATCTCGCCGCCGCCTGTGAGGCCCGGCGGGTAGAGGGTCCAGTGCTGCTGGCGGTGCACGAAGCTGCCGGTCGCGGCCATCTGGTCGCTCCAGCTCTGCGCGAGCGCGAAGAGGTCGGGCGCGAAGCGCAGGCGCGGCAAGGGCGGCACCTGCGCCTGCCGGTAGTCGTTGATGGCGTCGAAGACGGCCCGCACCTCGTCGAGGTGCTCGACCGGCACGACCTCGCCGGTGGGCAGCTGCACCGCCCCCGTGGCAGCGGCGGGTGCCGCGGTGGGCACGGCGGCCATGCCGGTGACGGCGAGCGCGGCGGCGGCGGTGACGGCGAGCAGTCTGCGGAGCATGCGGCGTCCAATGCTGGTGCGGCAAGGGGCGACGGCGAACCGCCGTTCGGAGCGTATCCGGGCGCGCGTGCCGGGCGCCAGCGACGCGACGAGCCGCGCTGACGCATCCGAAACAGACGATGCCCCTTCGTGGCGAGACGAAGGGGCATGCGTGGAGACGGAGGGATTTGAACCCTCGGTCCCCTATTGGGGACTCCACCTTAGCAGGGTGGTGCACTAGGCCGGACTATGCGACGTCTCCTCGGCCCGCCGTCAGGCAGGCCGACCGCAATGCTACCAAAGGGTGCGGATGCGCTTCGCCGCCGGGCGAGCGGGCCCGATCAGGCGAGCGACAGGAACAGCTTCTCGAGCTCCTCCACCTGCGCGGTGTCGTCGCCCTCGGGATCGGTCAGGCACTCGCGGAGCGCGGTCGAGACGACGAGGAAGCCCGCCCGGTCGACCGCCTTCGAGACCGCGGAGAGCTGCTGCACGATGTCGCGGCAGTGCGCCTCCTGCTCGACCGCCGCGATGACGGCGCCGAGCTGCCCGTGGGCGCGGCGGAGCCGGTTGATGATCTTGCGCTGCGCCTCGGCGTCGAGCCCGGCTGCCAGTTCGCTCGCCATGTTGACCTGCTTCCTTCGTGGTGTTGACAACAAGGATACCCCTCGGGGTATCGTAGAGACATACCCCCCGGGGTATCAAGAGCAGACAGACGAGAGGACCACACCATGTGCATGCGCATCACCTGCGACACCTGCGGCAAGCCGACCTGGGCCGGCTGCGGCCAGCACGTCGACGAGGCGCTGGCCGGCGTCGCGCAGGCCGACCGCTGCAGCTGCTGAGCAGCGCAGCCCACCACTGACAGCGAGAGAAGGAGCACCATGCTGCTGGAACGCATCTACGACGAGGACCTCGCGCAGGCGAGCTACGTCATCGGCTGCCAGGCGAGCGGCGAGGCCGTCGTGGTCGACCCGCGCCGCGACATCCGCGTCTACCTGGAGCTCGCCGAGCGCAAGGGCATGCGGATCGCCGCCGTGACCGAGACGCACATCCACGCCGACTACCTGTCGGGCACCCGGGAGCTCGCGGCCGCCACCGGCGCCACGATGTTCGTCTCCGACGAGGGCGGTCCCGACTGGACCTACGGCGACGGCTTCGACGACGCCGTGCGCATGAAGGACGGCCACCGCATCCGCCTCGGCAACATCACCGTCGAGGCCGTGCACACGCCGGGCCACACGCCCGAGCACCTCTCCTTCCTCGTGACCGACGGCGCGCAGGCGGACGAGCCCGGCTTCATGCTGACCGGCGACTTCGTCTTCGTCGGCGACCTGGGCCGCCCGGACCTGCTCGACGAGGCCGCCGGCGGCGTCGACACCCGCTTCCAGGGAGCGAAGGACCTCTTCGCGAGCCTCCGCGACCGCTTCCTCACGCTGCCCGACTACGTGCAGGTGCTGCCCGCGCACGGCGCCGGCAGCGCGTGCGGCAAGGCGCTCGGCGCGATCCCCGCGTCGACCGTCGGCTACGAGCGCGCGTTCTCGTGGTGGAGCACCTACCTCCGCAACGACGACGAGCAGGGCTTCATCGACGACCTGCTCGGCGGCCAGCCGGATGCGCACGCCTACTTCGCCCGCATGAAGACCGAGAACCGCGTCGGCCCGGCGCTGCTCGAGGGCAGCGGCGAGCTGCGCGAGTACACCGCGGCAGAGCTGACCGCGGCCCTCGGAGCCGATGAGGCGATCTTCGTCGACAGCCGCGACCACCACGCGGTGCACGAGGGCACGGTGCCCCGCTCGCTCAACGTGCCGGGCGTCGCCAAGGCCGCGAGCTACGGCGCGTGGGTCTACGACCCGCAGACCGAGGAGCGCCCGCTCGTGCTGCTCGCCGCCGACGCCGAGGAGGCCGCCGAGCTGCGCGACCACCTGGTGCGCGTGGGCATCGACCGGGTCGCCGGCTTCGTGACGAGCCTCGAGGGGCTCGAGCTCGTCGAGCCGAAGCTCGTCTCGCCCGACGCGCTCGGCGACTTCCCGCACGTGCTGCTGCTCGACGTGCGGAACCGCACCGAGCACGCCGACGGCAGCATCCCCGGCTCCGAGCACCTGAGCGGCGGCCGCGCCCTGTGGCACACCGACGAGCTGCCCGCCGAGGGCACGATCGTCACGTACTGCCAGAGCGGCGTGCGCAACAGCGTCGTCGCGAGCGCGCTGCGGCGCGAGGGCTTCGACGTGGCCGAGCTCGACGGCTCGTACCAGGGCTGGGTGGCGGTCGCGGGCAACGAGCCCGTGCTCGCCGGCGCGGCGGCGTGAGGCAGCGGCATGGCTGACATCACCGTGCACGACGTGCAGCGCCGCCTCGGCGGCGACGCGCAGCTGGTCGACGTCCGCGAGGACGCCGAGGTCGCCGCGGGGATGATCCCCGGCGCCCGCCACATCCCGCTGCGCGACCTGCCGTACCGCTTCGACGAGCTCGACAAGGCGCGCCCGGTCATCGCGATCTGCCGCTCCGGCAACCGCTCGGGCCGCGCCGCGATGTTCCTCGAGGATGCCGGCTTCGCCGTCGACAACATGCAGGGCGGGATGCTCGCGTGGGTCGAGGCGGACCTCCCGATGGCGCGATGACGACGACCGGCCCGGCAGATGCCCCTCGCATCGGGCGGCACCTGCCGGGCTACGCCGTGCCCGTCGTCGACGAGCGCGCCGTGCGCGCCGCCGCCGGCCTGCTGCTGCTCGCCGGCGGCATCGCCTTCGGGCTCGCCGCGGCGACCGGCTCGCAGGCGCCGCTCCAGCCGTTCGGCGTGCTCGGCGCCCCGCTCTGGGTCACCCTCGCGCTCTGCGCCCTCTGCCTCGGCATGCTCTTCGCCGAGACCGCCTTCGGCATCTGCGTCGGCTGCGCCCTCCAGCGCACCTTCGGCACGACGCCGCCCCAGCACTGCCCCGGCGGCGTCTGCGCCGCCTCCTGAACCGCTTCCCCCGCACCCTCCCCACCACCGAAGGAACCACCATGGCCACCACGCCCCGCACCATCGCATCGCTCGTCGCCGTGCTCGCCGTCGCCGTCTCGGCCGTCGGCTGCGCCAGCGCCGCCGAGCCCACCGCATCCGCCCCCATCGCCGCCGACACGATCGTGCTCGACGTGCGCACGCCCGAGGAGTTCGCCGGCGGCCACCTCGAGGGCGCCGAGCTGCGCGACGTCAGCAGCGGCGAGCTCGCCGCGGCGCTGCCCGAGATGAACCCGGATGCCGCCTACCTCGTCTACTGCCGCTCGGGCAGCCGCGCCGCGCAGGCCGAGGCCCTCATGGAGCAGGCCGGCTTCGACGACGTGACCAACCTCGGCTCGCTCGACCAGGCGGCGGCCGCCACCGGCCTCCCGATCGTCCAGCCCTAGCGGAAAAATACCCCAGGGGGTATACTCGAACCATGAGCACTCACGAGATCACCGCACAGAACCTCGAGGCCGCGATCACCGGCAACGACATCGTGCTGCTGGACTTCTGGGCCGGCTGGTGCGGCCCCTGCCGCATGTTCGCGCCCATCTTCGAGCAGGCGGCGGCCAAGCACCCCGACATCCACTTCGGGAAGGTCGACACCGAGGCCCAGCAGGACCTCGCCGCCGGCTTCCGCATCACCTCCATCCCGACGCTGATGGCGTTCCGCGAGGGCGTCCTCGTCTTCTCGCAGCCCGGCGCGCTCGGCGCTCCGCAGCTCGACTCCGTCATCGAGGCCGTGCGCGGGCTCGACATGGACGACGTGCGTCGTCAGATCGCCGAGCAGCGCGCCTCGCAGCCCGCGTCATGACCGACGGCCGTCGCCCGGCGCGAGCTCGCGCCTGCGGCGCCGGCCGCGGCGAGCGCATCGCGCAGGCCCTCGTGGGCCTGCTGCTCGCCGCCTTCGCGCTCGACAGCCTCGACCAGCCCCTGCTGGCCGGGGCTGTCGGCGCGTTCGCGGCGCTCGTGCTCGTCGGCGCGGTGCGCGGCTGGTGCCCCGGCTCGCTGCCGATGCTCCTCGCCGCCCGTCGCGCGGAGCGCCCCAACCGCCACGGCATCCCCGAGGCGCGCCAGGACCTGCTGGGCTGAGCCTGCTGAGCCGCCTCAGCCGCCGAACGGCACCACGCACGACTCCTGCGACGCGTCCTGGCCGATGACGCCGTCGAGCTCGTCGGTGGGCGTCGGGGTCGGGGTCGCGCCCGGCTCGAGCGTCTCGGTCGGCGCCGCCGTCTCGGTGGCCTCGGGCTCGGCCGTCGCGGTCGCGTCGGGGCCATCGGTCGGCGCCGGCGTCTCGTCGGTCGAGCCGACGCCGAGCGAGTCCTCGCCGAGCTCGATCGGCTGCTCGAGGCGGATGCGCCGCATGAGCTCGTCGGCGCGCTCCTCGTCGGGCACCACGCGCACCCCCTCGGGCACGTTCGGGTAGAGCACGAACTGCATCGTCTCGAGCGGGATGTCGGCGAGCACCCGCGCCATCGACACCATCGTGCCAACGTCGCCGAGGCCCGACGAGAGGGTCATGTTCTCGATCGCCACCTGCGAGATCGCGTACAGCCGCGTCACGTCCGTCAGCACCGCATCCGACTGGAGCGTGCGCACGAGCGACGACAGGAACACCTGCTGCGACGAGATGCGCGCGAGGTCGGAGCCGTCGCCGACGCCGTGCCGCGAGCGGAGGAACGCGAGCGCCTGCTCGCCCTCCAGCTCGTGCACGCCGGCCTCCGGGATCTGCAGGCCCGTCCACGGGTCGTCGATCGGGCCGGCGAAGCACACGGGCACGCCGCCCACGGCGCTCGACATCGAGATGACGCCCTGGAACGTGATCATCGCGGCGTACGGCACCTCGATGCCCGTGAGGTCGGTGACGACCTCGGCCACGCACGAGAGCCCGCCGCGGTTGAGGGCCTGGTTGAACTGCACACCGTCGGCCGCCGGGGCGACCTCGCCCGTCTCCGGGTCCTCGCACGCCGGGAAGTCGACCACGAGGTCGCGCGGGAACGAGACGACCCGCGCGAGGCTGTGGTCGTCGCTCACGTGCAGCAGCATCGTGACGTCGTTGAGGCGCTGCCCGTCGTACGCGCCCTCGCCGAACTCGGCGCCCTGGCCCTCGCGCTGGTCGGAGCCGACGAGCAGGATCGTGAACCCGCCCTCGTAGGGCGCGAAGCCGGCCTGCGCGGGCGGCACGTCGCCGCCGAGGTCGACGGTGGCGATGCCCGTGGTCAGCCGCAGCAGCGAGATGCCGGCGACGCCGACGACGGCGACGAGCACGACGGCCATGCCGAGGCCGAGCCAGCGCAGCACGTGCGCGAGGCCGGAGTGCCGGCGCAGGCGGCCGTGCCGGGGCGCCATCGCCGTGGTGTCGACGACCGAGCCGGTGCGCTCGTCTGCCATGGCCTGCCCCTCTCGTGCGTCGTGCTGTCGGCGGTGCGGAGGGCGTGGGATTCGAACCCACGAGGCATCGCTGCCCACCGGTTTTCAAGACCGGCTCCATCGGCCGCTCGGACAGCCCTCCCGATGCTCCCTCCGCGGCTGGGATGCGGCGGGGCTTCGGACGATTCTACGGCCGGAGCGGATGCGCCACCTACCGGCGGGCTGTCGGGATCCTGTGGGTGCGGGGTCGGGCCTCGCCGCGCCATCGCGGCCTCAGGCCCGGACGAGCAGCCCCTCGAGCACGAGCGCCAGGCCGTCGCCCTGCACGTCGGCGGTGACCTCGGTCGCCGCGGCCTTCACCTCGTCGGGCGCCTGGCCCATCGCCACGGCCCTGCCGCCGCCTTCGGCGACCCACTCGAACATCTCGATGTCGTTGCGGCCGTCGCCGACGACGACGATGCGGTCGCGCGGGATGCCGAGGTCCTCGGCGACGTGCTCGAGCCCCGTCGCCTTGTTGACGCCCTCCGGCGCGATGTCGAGCCACGACGAGTAGCCGATCGCGTAGGACACCTTGTGCAGGCCCATCCCCTCGACGATCTCGAGGAACTCGTCGACCTCGTGGTCGGGGCTCATCACGACGACGCGCAGCGCCGGCACCTCGAGCAGGTCCTCGAACTCGACGCGCTCGGCGACGTCGAGGTTCCAGTCGACCATGCCGTCGGTGTAGCGGCGGTGGCCCGTGGCGTCCTCGACCATGAAGGAGCCGGTGGGCAGCCCCTGCGCGATCGTGCGGAGGGCGTCCGACGGGTCGAAGGTCTCGACGTGCACCGGCTCGTACGCGTCGCCGCGGCGCGCGAGCACGAGTGCGCCGTTCGCCGACACGAGGTGGCTCGGCTCGATGGCGAGCCGCACCGCGGTCGACTCGGTGGTCGCCTGCGAGCGGCCCGTGGCCAGCACGACGACGTGACCGGCCTCGACGACGCGGCGCACCGCATCCGCGACCCTCGGCGAGAGCGAGTCGTCCTCGTGCACGACGGTGCCGTCGATGTCGAGGCCGATCAGCAGCGGCTCCATCAGGCGCTCGCGCCGACCGGCTCGATGACGTCCATGCCGCCCAGGTAGGGCTGCAGCGCGGCGGGCACGCGCACCGAGCCGTCGGCCTGCTGGTGCGTCTCGAGGATCGCGACGAGCCAGCGCGTGGTCGCGGCGGTGCCGTTGAGCGTCGCGGCGGGCGCCGTGCGGCCGGTCTCGGTGCGGTAGCGGGTGCCGAGGCGGCGCGCCTGGAAGGTGGTGCAGTTCGAGGTGGAGGTGAGCTCGCGGTACTGCTGCTGCGACGGGATCCACGCCTCGATGTCGAACTTGCGGGCGGCGGAGGAGCCGAGGTCGCCGGCCGCGACGTCGATGACGCGGTAGTCGAGCTCGCACGCCTGCAGCATGCGCTCCTGCAGCGCGCGCATGCGGTCGTGCTCGGCCTCGGCCTCGTCGGGCTTCACGTACGAGAACATCTCGAGCTTGTTGAACTGGTGGACGCGCAGGATGCCGCGGGTGTCGCGGCCCGCCGAGCCCGCCTCGCGGCGGTAGCAGGTCGACCAGCCGGCGTAGCGCCTCGGCTGCTCGAGGTCGACGATCTCGTCGGCGTGGAAGCCCGCGAGCGCCACCTCGCTCGTGCCCGTGAGGTAGAGGTCGTCGGCGGGCAGGTGGTAGACCTCGTCGGCGTGCTCGCCGAGGAAGCCGGTGCCGCGCATGATCTCGGGCCGCACGAGCGTCGGCGTCGTGAGCGGCGTGAAGCCGTCGGCGAGCACCTGGTCGAGGCCCATGAGCATGATCGCCAGCTCGAGCCGCATGCCGATGCCGGTCAGGTAGTAGAAGCGGCTGCCCGCGACCTTGGCGCCGCGCACGATGTCGAAGGCCTGGAGGCTCTCGCCCAGCTCGACGTGGTCGCGCGCCTCGAAGTCGAACGCGCGTTCCTCGCCGTGCGTCGAGAGCGTGACGAAGTTGGCCTCCTCGCCGGCGGGCACGTCGGGGTGCACGACGTTGCCGAGCCGTGACACGGCGGCGTCGAAGGCCGCCTCGGCCTCGGTGACGCGCGCCTGCGCCTCCTTGACGCCCGCGGCGAGCGCCTTGCCCTGCTCGATGAGCGCCGGCCGGTCCTCCTTGGCGGCCGCGCCGACGAGCTTGCCGTGCGCGTTCTGCTCGGCGCGCAGCCGCTCGAACTCGGTGATGGCGGCGCGGCGGGCGCGCTCGGCCTCGAGCGCCTCGTCGACGTACGACACCGGGTCGCCGCGGCGCTCCTGGCTGGCCTTGACGAGGTCGGGCTGCTCGCGCAGCAGCTGGGGATCGATCACGCCCCAAGTCTACGAGCGGCAGGTGAACGCCCCGACTGCTGCGGCCCAGCATCCGCGGGGTACTGTTCGAGCATGCGCGCAGGGATCGTCTACAACCCCATCAAGATCGACCGCGACGAGCTCGCGGTCCAGGTCGAGTCGGCGCAGCCGCTCGAGTGGTCGGAGCCCATCTGGTTCGAGACCTCCGCCGACGACGCCGGCGAGGCCGCCGTGCGGTCGGCCCTCGACGCGGGCGTCGACCTGCTGCTCGTCGCCGGCGGCGACGGCACGGTGCGAGTCGCGGCCGACGCGGTGACGCGCGCGCACGTGCCGCTCGCGATCATCCCGGCCGGCACCGGCAACCTGCTGGCCCGCAACCTCGGCATCGACGTGACGAGCCTGAAGAACGCGGTCGTGAACGCCTTCGAGGGCGACGAGCGCGAGATCGACCTCGGCGAGCTCGAGATCGAGGCTCCCGACGGCACCCGCTCGAAGCACGCGTTCGCGGTGATGGTCGGCTTCGGCCTCGACGCCGAGATGATCGAGAAGACCGACGAGGAGCTGAAGAAGAAGGTCGGATGGCTCGCCTACGTCGACGCCGCGGGTCGCGTGATCTCGGGGCTCGACAAGGTGCGCGTGCAGGTGCGCCTCGACGGCGGCCGCACGACCCGCTCGACGGTCAACACGATGCTGATCGGCAACTGCGGCACGGTGACGAACGGCATCGTGGTGCTGCCCGATGCGGTCGTCGACGACGGCATGCTCGACATCGCGCTCATCCGCCCGCAGGGTGCGCGCGGCTGGCTGCAGGTCGCCGGGTACGTCGCCCGCAACAACCTGCTCGTCACGAAGCTGCTGCGCCGCACCGGGCACCTCGGGCGCCAGCGCACCGGCGCCGCGCTCGGCTACGGCCAGGCGAAGGAGACGCACGCGCGGCTCGAGGAGCCCCGCGCCGTGCAGGTCGACGGCGACGTGGTCGGCGACGCGATCGCGCTGCGCGCCGGCGTCCGCGAGGACGCGCTCGTGGTGCGCGTGCCGCACCGCCGCTCGCACGAGGGCGTCGCGGTCTAGGGCTTCTGCACCGTGATGGTCCAGCTCGCGTCGCCGGTGCGCTCGAAGGCCGTCACGGGGTAGCCCTCGTCGGCCGCCCAGCGCGGCAGCGAGTCGGTCGCCTGGGTGCAGTCGAAGTCGATGCGCAGCTCGTCGCCGGATGCGATGCCCGCGATGGCGCGCTTCGCCTCGACGAGCGGGAACGGGCACACCTGGCCCTCGGTCTCGAGCACGTGGACGGTCACGATTCCTCCTGATGGTGGATGGACGAGTGGTCGATGGATGCGGTGGCCGCAGGGTGCGGATGGTCGACGGATGCGCGGGACGTCAGACGCCGACGGGCGTCGGTGCCGCGACCGTGCGGTCGGCGCGCCTGGCGCCGAACACGAAGCGCACGGCGATGCCGGTGCCGAGCAGCATGGCCGCGAACGAGACCCAGCCCTGCAGCGTGAAGGTGGCCGAGCCCACCATGGCGTTGCCGATGGTGCAGCCGCCCGCGATCGCGGCGCCGACGCCCATGAGCAGCCCGCCGCCGGTGGAGCGCAGCACCGTCTGGGCGTCGGGCACCCGCACGCGGAACTCGCCCGAGCCCTTCGCGGCGATGAACGAGCCGAGCAGGATGCCGAGCACGAGCATCACGCCCCAGTCGACGAGCTCGACGTCGCCCGTGACGAGGAAGGCGACGATGTCGGCGCTCGGGGTGGTGATGCCGAGGCCCGACTCGCGGCCGGTCGCCCACGAGAGCGGGAACGCGGCGATGCCGATGAGGCCGATCACGAGCGCCGTGGCGAACGCGTTCCAGGGCCGCTCGAAGAGGATGCGCGCGAGGCCCGTGCGCCGCGCCGGCAGCTGCACCGGCTTCGGACGGGCGGCGTCCTTGCGGAGGTGGTGCCAGACGGCTGCGGCCGTGCCGGCGACGAGCAGGGCGACGAGGAACCACGGGCTCACGCCGAGCAGCTCGTGCACGGTGCCGACGGGCGCCGAGACGCCGCGCAGCGCCTCGACGACGGGCGCGCCGGGCCCGTGCTTCATGATCGCCGCGGCGAGCGCGTACCCGCCGAGCGCGATCCACGAGCCGATGAGGCCCTCGCCGGCCCGGTAGTAGGTGCCGGTGGCGCAGCCGCCGGCGTAGACGATCGCGAAGCCGAACACGAGCCCGCCGAGGATCGCCGCGAGCCAGGGGAAGGCGCCGCCGCCGAGCTCGATGACGCCCGCGGCGTCGAGCGCGAAGGCCCCGACCGACTGCACGGCGATGGTGACGAAGAAGGCGGTGAGCCAGCGCGACTGCCGCACGAGCCACACGTCGCGGAAGGCGCCGGTGACGCAGAACCTCCCCCGCTGCAGGGCGAAGCCGAGGAGTGCGCCGAGCGCGAGACCGGTGAGGATCACGGTGAGCCTGTCTTCCTGTCGGGGGCAGTGGGCCGCCGACCAACCTAACGCAGGCTTATGGCTCCTATCGTCATATCGCGTAACAGAGCCGAGCGATCAGGCGTCCGGCTCCCCCGCGAGCAGCCCCCGCAGCCAGTCGCGCGCGTCCTCGAACGACGCGTCCGAGTAGCGGTGCTCGACCTCGATCCGCTGGCCGTCGGCCCGCGGGTACGAGCCCAGGAACGTCACCGACGGGCTGAAGCGCTTGAGGCCGAGCAGCGCATCCGCCACCCGCTCGTCGCGGATGTGCCCGTCCGCGTCCATGACGAAGCGGTACCGGCCGAGCCGGTCGCCGATGGGCCGCGACTGGATGAGCGAGAGGTTGACGCCGCGGGTGGCGAACTGCTCGAGCATGTCGAGCAGCATGCCCGGCTCGTCGCTCGGCAGCTCGACCACGAGGCTCGTCTTGTCGGAGCCGGTCGGCTCGCCGGGCGCGCCCGCGCGGCCGACGAACAGGAACCGCGTCACCGCATCCGGGTTGTCGCCGATCCGGTCGGCGAGCACGTCGAGCCCCTCGACCCAGTGGCCGATGGTGGGCGTCGAGAGCGCCGCCTGCGCGGTGCCGCTGCCGAGGTCGGCGGCCGCGGTCACGTTGGAGGCGGCGGGCAGGTGCGCGCGGCCCGGCAGCTCGCGCTGCAGCCAGCCGGCGCACTGCGCCCACGCGACGGGGTGGGCGGCGATGACGCGGATGTCGTCGAGCCGCGTGCCCGCGGGTGCGACGAGCGAGAAGTTCACGCTCACGACGTGCTCGGAGAGGATGCGGATGCCCGGGGTCGCGGCGAGCGCGTCCTGGGCGGCGGTGACGCCGCCCTCGATCGAGTTCTCGATCGCGATCATCGCCGCGTCGGAGCGGCCCTCGGAGACCGCCGCGATCGCCTCGGCGACGTTCGCGACCGGCACCCGCTCGGCGCCCTCGAGGCCGGGGACCTGCTCGAGCGCCGCCTCGGTGAACGTGCCGCGGGGGCCGAGGAACGTGACGACGCGGGGCTGGGTCATGGCTCCAGCCTAGGTCGCGGCGGCGCGACGTCAGGCGGCGGCGAGGGCGCGGATCGCGGCGAGCGTGCGCTCGACGTCGGCCGGTCGCGTCGCCCACGACGACATCGAGCAGCGCAGCGCCGCTCGGCCGCGCCACTCGGCGCCCGTCACGACCGCGGTGCCCTCGGCGAGGATCGCGGCGCCGAGCGCCCGCGTCGCCTCGTCGGAGCCCATCCGGAACATGACCTGCGTGTACGGCACCTCGGCCACCACCTCGACGCCGTCGATCGCGCCGAGCCCTTCGGCCATCGCGAGCGCGTTCGCCCGCAGCCGGTCGACGAGCGCCGCGACGCCGGTGCGGCCGAGGCTGCGCAGCGCCGCCCAGGCGGGCACGCCGCGCGCGCGGCGCGAGAGCTCGGGGGTCACGTCCCACGGATCGAGGCCGGTGTAGACGAGGTAGTCACCGCCGGTGCGGAAGGCCGCGATCGAGTCGGCCGGGTCGCGCACGATCGCCATGCCGCAGTCGTAGGGCACGTTGAGGGTCTTGTGCGCATCGGTCGCCCACGAGTCGGCCTGCGCCATGCCCTCGGTGAGGTGCCTCAGCGCCGGGCTCGCCGCCGCCCACAGCCCGAAGGCGCCGTCGACGTGCACCCACGCCGCATTGCGGTGCGCGATCGGGATGAGCGCGGCGAAGTCGTCGAAGGCGCCCGTGTGCACCTCGCCCGCCTGCAGGCAGACGATGAGCGGCCCCTCGCCGTGCTCGAGCGTGCGCTCGAGGGCATCCGGGCGCATCCGCCCCTCGTCGTCGGCGTCGACGACGACGATCTCGCTGCGGCCGATGCCGAGGAAGCGCACCGCGCGGTCGATCGAGCCGTGGCGGTCGGCGCCGACGACGAGGCGGATCGCGGGGGCGCCGTGCAGCCCGAGGTCGGCCAGGTCCCAGCCCGCCCGCGCGAGCACGGCGTTGCGGGCGGCGGCGAGGCACGTGAAGTTGGCGACCTGGCCGCCCGTGACGAAGCCGACGCTCGCCGTAGCCGGCAGGCCGAAGAGGTCGAGCATCCACTGCCCCGCGACCCGCTCGAGCGCCACCGTCGCCGGGGTCAGCATCGCCGAGCCGGAGTTCTGGTCCCACGCCGACACGAGCCAGTCGGCCGCGAGCGCCGCCGGCAGCGTGCCGCCGATCACGAAGCCGAAGAAGCGGGGGCCGGGGATGCCGGCCAGGCCCGCGTCGGCGCCGCGCGCGAGCTCCTCCACGACCGCCGCCGGGTCGGCGCCCTCCTCCGGCAGCGCACCCCCGAAGACGTCGAGCATCTCGTCGAGGCTCGCGCGCGGCCACACCGGCCGCTCGTCGAGCGTGCCGAGGAATGCCGTCGCGCTGCGGTGCGCGGCGTCCAGCGCCCTCGCCCGGTCTTCCACGGCCACAGTGTGGCACCGGCGCCGGGCGGCGACAACGGGTGAGATCCCGCCGCCGCGGCTCAGGCGCGCGGTGCTTGGATGGTGCCATGAGCAGAGCCGGCACCGTCGCCCAGCCCCACGACCTCATCGATGTCGCCGCCCTCGAGCGCGCGTACTACGAGCTGACGCCCGACGTGACGAACCCCGACCAGGCGGTCGCGTTCGGCACGAGCGGCCACCGCGGCAGCGCCCTCGACACCGCCTTCAACGAGGCGCACATCCTCGCGATCACCCAGGCGATCTGCGAGTACCGCGCTAGCCAGGGCATCACCGGGCCGCTCTTCATCGGCCGCGACACGCACGCGCTGTCGCTGCCGGCGGAGCGCTCCGCGCTCGAGGTGCTCGTCGCCAACGGCGTGCGGGTGATGGCGGATGCGCGCGGCTCGGTCACGCCGACCCCCGCGGTCTCGCGGGCGATCCTCGCGTACAACGCCGAGGCATCCGACGACGACCGCGCCGACGGCATCGTCGTGACCCCGTCGCACAACCCGCCGCGCGACGGCGGCTTCAAGTACAACCCGCCCCACGGCGGCCCGGCCGACTCCGACGCGACCGGGTGGATCGCGAAGCGCGCCAACGAGCTCATCGCCGCCGGCCTCGAGGGCGTGCAGCGCGTCGAGGTGACCGGCGGCAGCGACCACCGCGTCGAGCTCTACGACTTCCGCGAGGAGTACGTCTCGGCGCTCGGCCGGGTCATCGACTTCGAGGCGATCGCGGCCGCCGGTCTCCACATCGGCGCCGACCCGCTCGGCGGCGCGGCGGTCGACTACTACGGCGCCATCGCCGAGCGCTACGGCATCGACCTGACGGTGACGAACCCGGCCGTCGACCCGACGTGGTCGTTCATGACGCTCGACTGGGACGAGAAGATCCGCATGGACTGCTCGAGCCCCAGCGCGATGGCGTCGGTGCTCGAGCGGCGCGAGGAGTTCGACATCCTCACCGGCAACGACGCCGACGCCGACCGGCACGGCATCGTCACGCCCGACGGCGGGCTCATGAACCCCAACCACTTCCTCGCCGTCGCGATCGAGTACCTCTACGCGCACCGGCCGCACTGGCGCGCCGACGCCGCGATCGGAAAGACGCTCGTCTCCTCCTCGATGATCGACCGGGTGGCCGAGTCGCTCGGGCGACGGCTGTGGGAGGTGCCCGTCGGGTTCAAGTGGTTCGTGCCGGGGCTCGTCGACGGCTCCGTCGGCTTCGGCGGCGAGGAGAGCGCTGGCGCCTCGTTCCTGCAGATGGACGGCACCGTCTGGACGACCGACAAGGACGGCATCCTGCTGTGCCTGCTCGCGTCCGAGATCCGCGCGGTGACCGGCAAGTCGCCGTCGCAGCTCTACGGCGAGCTGACCGAGCGCTTCGGCGCGCCGGTGTACGAGCGGGTGGATGCGCCGGCGTCGCGCGAGCAGAAGGCTCGGCTGGGGAAGCTGACGGGCGACGCGGTCGCGGCGACCGAGCTCGCCGGCGACCCGATCGTCGCGAAGCTCACGGAGGCGCCCGGCAACGGCGCCGCGATCGGCGGGCTGAAGGTGGTCACCGAGCGCGCCTGGTTCGCGGCCCGCCCGTCGGGCACGGAGGACGTCTACAAGATCTACGCCGAGTCGTTCGCGGGCGAGGAGCACCTGCGGCAGGTGCAGGCGGAGGCGAAGCAGATCGTCGATACGGCCCTCGCTGGATAGCGGGCGACCCGCCGGGCCGGGTCAGGGCGCGAACGACTCCGTCACGATGCGCACGTCGGGACCGAGCACATCCGTCACGAGCTGCACGCCCGACTCGACCGTCAGCTCGTTGCGCCACGCCGAGCGCGTGATGGGCTCGGCCGCGTCGACGAGCGCGTGCAGCTGCAGGTTGCGCCGGTTGACCCACGCGCCCGACTGGAACTGCGCGGGCGTCAGGTCGAAGTGCATGTAGAGCGGCACCGCCGCGGGGTCGACCACCTCGACCGGGCCGCCGGGCTCCCCGACGAGGTCGAACTGCGCGACCGCGCTCACGACGCGCGGCACGGCCATCTGCGTCGAGAGCGCGTTGCCGAGCGAGTAGTACACGAACGCGCGCGTGCCGTCGGCGCGCTCGATCCACTCGGCCTCCTGCAGCACGTGCGGGTGCGTGCCGAGGATCACGTCGGCGCCGAGGTCGGCGAGCCGCTGCGCCTGCTCGCGCTGGCGGTCGCTGACGACCGCCGAGTACTCGTTCCCCCAGTGCACCGCGACCATCGTCGCATCGGCGACGTCCTCGGCCTCGGCGAGCTGCTGCTCGACGAGCGGGTCGTCGAGCCAGGTCACGACGTGGTCGTTCGTGGGCGTGTTCGACAGGTCGACGAAGCTCAGGAACGCCACCGCGAGCCCGTCGACGTCGGCCACGGGCACCTCCGCCTGCTCCTCGGGGCTCCGGAAGCCGCCCGAGAAGAGCAGCGGGTCGAGCTCGTCCCACACGGCGCGCGTGCGGTCGACGCCCTCCTGGCCGCGGTCGAAGGTGTGGTTGTTGCCGAAGCCGATCACGTTGCAGCCGGCGTCGGCGATGCCCTCGGCGAACTCGCGCGGCGCGTTGAACGCCGGGTAGTAGGTGAGCCCCAGCTCGACGCCCGCCGACGGCGCCTCCTGGTTGCAGTAGACGAGGTCGCTGTCGGCCCAGATCGGCCGCGCGGCGTCGAAGAACTGCCCGTAGTCGTAGCTGCCGTCGGGCTGCAGGGCGTCGGCGGTCACCGAGTCGTGCGGCAGCATGTCGCCCATCGCCGACACCGAGACGATGCTCGGCTCCGGCGTGGGCGTCGGGGTGGCGGATGCCTCGGGCTGGGCAGCGGGGTCGGTCGCGGTCGCGCCGGGCTCGGCCGTGGCGGGCTGGAACGCCCCCTGGCAGCCGGAGAGCAGCAGCGCGGTCGCAGCGACCACCGCGAGGAGCGGCCTCGGGAGTCGCGTGCGCGCCGACGTCATGCGCTCAGGCTACGCGTCGGCGCATCCGGCTCGCGTCAGCCGACGCCGTAGGTGAGGAAGAGCGCGATCGCGAGGATGGCGATGATGAGCACCCACGAGACGGCGCTCGGCGACTCGCGGCCGCTGCCGCGGTGCGGGCGCGAGGAGCCGCCCGCGGAGGGGCTCCAGTTCCAGGAGCTGCGCGAGCGCGAGCTCGACGATCGCCCCCAGGAGCCGCCGCCGAACGAGCCGCCGCCGCCCGAGCGCGACCCGCCCCCGAAGAAGCTGCGCGACCCGCCGCCGAACCCTCCGCCGCCGCCGCTGCGGCCGATGCTGCGTCCTGCCTTCGCCATGGCGGCAGGCTACGTCGCGACCCTGCGAGCCGCCCGCATGCCCATCATCCGTAGTCCGGCGCGCTGCCGGCGCCGAAGTGCTCCTCGAGCGTGCGGGTGCCCTGCTCGTGCATCGCGACCGACACGTCGGTGCCGACGTAGCGCAGGTGCCAGGGCTCGTAGTGGTAGCCCGTGATGCCCTGCAGCCCGTCGGGGTAGCGCACGACGAACCCGAACCGCCACGCCTCCGCGGCGACCCAGCGGCCCGCGGCGGTGCCGCCGAAGCACACGTCGAGCCGGCACTGGCCGCTCGTGCCGACGACGTCGACGGCCAGGCCCGTCTGGTGCTCGCTGTGGCCCGGCCGGGCGCTCGTGCGGTCGGCGGCGGCCTGCCCGCTGCTCGCGACGTAGCCGTTGTAGAGCTCGGTCTGGCGCGCGAAGCTGCGGTACGACGAGAAGACGTGCAGCCCCTCCCCCAGCTCGGCGCGCATCGCGGCGTCGAGCTCGCGCAGGGCCGCATCGACCTCGGGCCGCACCCACTCGCCGCCGCCGTCGACGTCGCGCGAGATCGAGACCGCGACGACCTCCGGCACGTAGTCCTGCGGCTGCAGGGGCCGGCGCTTGTTGACGAGCACCTGCAGGCTCGACGCGCTCCCGTCGGCCTGGGGCGGCGGCGGCTGCTGCGTCGCCGAGGGGCTCGGCGTCACGGTCGGCGCGGCCTCCGGCGTCGGCGGGACGCTCGGGCTCGGCGAGGGCGTCGGCGTCGGCGTCGGCGTCGGGGCGACGGATGCGCTCGGCGAGGCGGGCGCCGAGGCCGTCGGTGCCGGGTCGGCCGGCTCGGCGCAGCCGCCCAGGACCAGCGCCGCCGTCACCGCCACCACCACGCTCGCTCGCCGCACGCATCCATCGTGCCATCCGTGGCGCCGGGCTGGCGCCCACGCAGACCATTCGCTAGACTAACGATCTTCCCCACACGCGAATCCTTGAGAGCAGGACCCCCATGTCGCAGCGCGAGTCGCGCTCCGTCGAGGGCGCCGACGCGCCCGACGCACCCCTGATGACCCACCGCCAGATCATGCTCGTGCTGGCCGGCCTCATGATCGCGATGTTCCTGTCGTCGCTCTCGCAGACCGTCGTCGGCACCTCGATGCGCACGATCGCCGACGACCTGCAGGGCCTCGACCTGCAGGTGTGGGTCGTGACCGCGTTCCTCATCGTCTCGACGATCGTCACGCCCATCTACGGCAAGCTCAGCGACATCTTCGGCCGCAGGCCGCTCTTCCTCATCGCGATCGTGCTGTTCCTGCTCGGCTCGATCCTGTCGTCGTTCGCGCAGGACATGATCCAGCTCGCGGCGTTCCGCGCGATCCAGGGCCTCGGCGCCGGCGGCCTCATGTCGCTGCCGCTCACGATCATGGCCGACGTGCTGAGCCCTCGCGAGCGCGCCAAGTACCAGGGCTACTTCCTCGCCGTCTTCGGCGTCTCGTCGATCCTCGGGCCGCTGATCGGCGGCGTGCTCGCCGGCGCCGACCGCATCCTCTTCCTCGAGGGCTGGCGCTGGGTGTTCCTCGTCAACCTGCCGATCGGCGTCGCCGCGCTCACGATGGTCTGGCGGTTCCTGCACCTGCCCGCCCACCACGAGCGCGTGCGCATCGACTGGTGGGGCGCGGCGCTGCTCGCCATCGGCGTCGTGCCGCTGCTGCTCGTGGCCGAGCAGGGCCGGGAGTGGGGATGGGCGTCGCCCGCCGCCATCGCCTGCTACGTCGTCGGCGTGCTCGGCGTCGTGGCGTTCATCGCCGTCGAGCGCCGCATGGGCGATGCCGCGCTCATCCCGCTGCACCTGTTCGGCAGCAGCACCTTCTCGATGGCGACCGTGCTCGGCGTCTTCACCGGCTTCGGCATGTTCGCGGGCATGATGATGATCCCGTTCGTGCTGCAGATCGTGCACGGCATGAACCCGACCGAGGCGGGCCTCGCCACGCTCCCGATGATCCTGGGCCTCATGATCGCGTCGATCGCCTCCGGGCAGATCGTCGCCCGCACGGGCCGCTACCGCTTCTTCCCGGTCGCGGGGCTCGCGATCATGGCCGTCGCCTACGGCGTGCTCGTCACGCTGCGCTTCGACAGCCCGCTGTGGGTGCTGCTGCTCGGCCAGCTGCTGCTGGGCCTCGGCCTCGGGCAGCTCATGCAGACGCTCACGATCGCGAGCCAGAACGCCGTGCAGCCGAAGGACATGGGCGTCGCGACGAGCGCCGCCACGTTCTTCCGCCAGCTCGGCGGCACGGCCGGCGTCGCGGTCGTCTTCTCGATGCTGTTCGCGCGCCTGCCCGAGACGCTGCAGACCGCGTTCGGCCGCCAGGACCTCCGCACCGACCTGGCCGCGGCGATGCAGGATCCCGCGGTGCTCGCCGACCCGGGCAACGAGCGCATCCTCGATGTGCTGCAGCACCCCGAGCGCATCGGCGGCGCGCTCAACGAGGACTCCTCGTTCCTCAACACCGCCGACCCGCGGCTCGCCGCGCCGTTCCTCGACGGCTTCTCCAACGCCACGAGCGGGCCCTTCTGGGTGGCGCTCGCCGTCGTCGGGGTGGCGCTCGTGCTGTCGTTCTTCTTCAAGGCGCCGCCGCTGCGCCAGAAGTCGGCGATGGAGGAGGCCATGGGCGAGCGCGCCGCCCAGGCGCAGCTCGAGGCGGATGCGTCGGCCCCCGGATCCGTCGCCCCTCCCGTGACGACGTCGTCGATCCCCGTCGTGCGGCCGGCGGCCGCCGGGCGCGAGGCCCGGCCCGACGCATCCTGAGCAGGCTCCCAGGCTCGCCGCCTACGTTGTACCCCGGAGCCGCTCAGACCGGGCGGACTCCCACCGATCAAGGAGGTTGAGATGGGTCTCGACGACAAGATCTCGAACGCAGCCAAGGAAGCAGTCGGCAACGCCAAGGAGGGCATCGGCGACGCGACCGACAACGAGCGCCTCGAGGCGCAGGGTCAGCACGACCAGAACGTCGCGAACGCCAAGCAGGCGGGCGAGCACGTGAAGGACGCCGGCGACGACGTCAAGGACACGTTCCGCTGAGCCGACCGGCTCGAACCGCAGAGGGCGGGGCGCTTCGGCGCCCCGCCCTCTGCCGTGCTCGGCGTGCGCCGCTCAGTAGTTCAGCTGCTCCAGTGCGGTCGCCTCGGCCTCGATGCCGAAGTCGCGCGCCTGCGCCTGGATCTTCTGGGCGCGCGCGAGCCGCGGCAGGTCGCTCCCGTCGGTGATCTTCCCGCCCGACTCCTCGAACGCGCGCACGAACCCGTGCGCCCACGCGACATCCTCCGGGCTCGGGGCGAGGCCCGCGTTGATGGCGGCGGCCTGCGTGTGCGTGAGGCAGAGCTTGCCCGACATGCCCATCTCCTTCGCGAGCCTCGTGCCGTCGGCCAGCGCATCCGTCGACAGGGTCGGGCCGTCGATGGGCGCCGGCAGACGGGCCGCGCGCGAGGCGATCACGAGCTGCGAGCGCGCGTAGGCGAGCGCGATCGGGTCGTCTCCGGTGGCGGTGTCGCGCTTGAAGTCGCCGGTGCCGAACGCGAGGCGGAAGGTCGCGGGCGCGTTCGCGATGCGCTCGACGTGCAGCACGCCGCGGGCCGTCTCGACGAGCGCGAGGATGCGCGTGCCCTCGGGCAGGCGGTCCGCCGTGTCGTCGACGTGGCTCGCCGACTCGGTCTTCGCGAGCATGATGCCCTCGAGGCCCTCGACGTCCTTGAGCGCCGCGCAGTCGGTGCTCCAGAACTCGCTCGCGGCATCATTGATGCGCACCCACGCGCGGTGGCCGGTCGACAGCCACTCGACGGTGTCGGCGCGGGCCTGCGCCTTGTCCTTGGCCGCCACCGCGTCCTCGATGTCGATGATGATCGCGTCGGCGTCGCTCGCCTGCGCGATCTCGAAGAGCTCGGGCTTCGAGGCGGGCACGAGCAGCCAGGAGCGGGCGATCAGGGGCGAGATGTCGGTTCTGGGCACGTGCTCCAGGGTATCGAAGCGGGATGCGCGGGCCGGGCCGGGCGCCGCGCGGCGGCCGGCGGGGGCTCCGCCGCCCCCGCGGGCTACGCTCGCGCCATGTCGCTGATGACCTTCACCCCGCTCGCCGTGCTCAGCATCATCGCCGGCGTGCTGCTGCTCGTCGTCGGCGCGCTCCTGCTCGTGCGCGGCTCGCGGCGCCGCGACGACTCGTCGTCGCGGCCGCTGCTCGCCTTCGGCGTCACCGCGCTCGTGCTGGGCACATCGCTCACGGTGCCGGCGCTCCTGTGGCTCGTCATGGGGCTCGTCGTCACGACGTAGCCCTCAGCCCGCGCGGCCCCGCAGCCGATCGATCTCGCGGCGCTCGCGGCTCGACGGCCGCCCCGCGCCCTTCGCGCGGCGCGGCACCTGCGCCGCGTCGATCGCCGTGGGCCGCTCCGGCGAGCGGTCGTCGATCGCGGCGGCGGCGAGCGGCGCGCTCACGCGCTTCGACAGCAGCTGCTGCACGCCGACCACGCGGTCGAAGCCCGAGATGCGCACCCGCACCTCGTCGCCGACCCGCACGGGCTGCGCCGCCTTCGCGGCCTGGCCGTTGAGCTTCACGTGCCCGCCGCGGCAGGCTGCCGTCGCTGCCGCGCGCGTCTTGACGAGCCGCACCGCCCAGATCCAGACGTCGAGCCGCACCCGCTCGCTCATGCCGCCGCCAGCACCTCGAGCACGGCCTCGCCGTAGCGCTCGAGCTTCGACTCGCCCACGCCCGAGACGGTCGACAGCTCGACGAGGCTCGTGGGGCGCCGCTCGGCGATGGCCGCGAGCGTGCGGTCGTTGAAGACGACGTAGGCGGGCACCGCCTGCTCCTTCGCCGTCGTCGCGCGCCACGCGCGCAGCGCCTGGAAGCGGCCCTGGTCGGCGTCGTCGAGCTGCGCGGTGCTGGCCGAGCGCCTGGCCGCCTTCGGGAGTGCCTTCGCCTCGTGCCGCAGGCGCACTTGCCGGTCGCCCGCGAGCACCGCCGCCGACGCATCCGTGAGCGCCAGCACGCCGTACTCCCCCTGCACTTGCAGCAGGCCCTGCGCGAGCAGCTGCCGCACGATGCCGCGCCACTGCGTCGCCGGCAGGTCGCCGCCGATGCCGTAGGTGGCGAGCTGGTCGTGCCCGAGGCGGCGGATGCGCTCGGTCTCGGCCCCGACGAGGATGTCGACCAGGTGGCCGGCGCCGAACGACTGCCGGCGCTCGCGCTGCAGCCGCACGACGGTCGAGAGCAGCTTCTGGGCCGGCACCGTGCCGTCGTAGGAGTCGGGCGGGGTGAGGCACGTGTCGCAGTTGCCGCACGGCTCGCTCGGCTCGCCGAAGTAGCCGAGCAGCTGCCGGCGGCGGCACTCGACCGTCTCGCAGAGCGCGAGCATCGCGTCGAGGTGCAGCGTCTGGTTGCGCTTGCGCTGGGCATCGCCGTCGCCGTCGGCGATCATGCGGCGCTGCTGCACGACGTCCTGCAGCCCGTAGGCGAGCCACGCGGTCGACGGCTCCCCGTCGCGGCCGGCACGGCCGGTCTCCTGGTAGTAGCCCTCGACCGACTTGGGCAGGTCGAGGTGGGCGACGAAGCGCACGTCGGGCTTGTCGATGCCCATGCCGAAGGCGATCGTCGCGACCATCACCACGCCGTCGTCGCGCAGGAAGCGCTGCTGGTTGCGGGCGCGCACGGCGCCGTCGAGGCCCGCGTGGTACGGCAGCGCGTCGACGCCCTGCGCCCGCAGCCACTCGGCCGTGCCCTCGACCGACTTGCGGGAGAGGCAGTAGACGATGCCGGCGGCGCCCGGGTGCTCGTCGCGGATGATGCGCAGCAGCTGCGCCTTGGCGTCCTGCTTGGGGGCGATGCGGTACTGGATGTTGGGCCGGTCGAAGCTCGAGACGAAGACGCGCGCGTCGCGCAGGCCGAGCCGCTCGACGATCTCGGCGCGCGTCTCGGCGGTGGCCGTCGCGGTGAGCGCGACGCGCGGCACGTCGGGCCAGCGCTCGCCGAGCACCGACAGCTGCAGGTAGTCGGGCCGGAAGTCGTGCCCCCACTGGCTGACGCAGTGGGCCTCGTCGATCGCGAAGAGCGCGATGGGGGCCGCGTCGAGCAGGCTCTGCGCCACCGGCAGCCGCTCGGGCGCGAGGTAGAGCATGTCGAGCTCGCCCGCGAGCAGCCGCCGCTCGACGTCGCGCCGCTCGTCGATCGACTGCGTGGAGTTGAGGAACGCGGCACGCACGCCCAGCTGCTCGAGCGCGTCGACCTGGTCGTGCATGAGGGCGATGAGCGGGCTGATGACGACGCCCGTGCCCTCGCGCACGAGCGAGGGGATCTGGTAGCAGAGGCTCTTGCCGCCGCCCGTGGGCATGAGCACGACCACGTCGCGGCCGGCGACGACCTCGTCGATGACCTCGGCCTGCTGCCCGCGGAACGCGTCGTAGCCCCACACGCGCGTGAGCGCCTCGAGCGGGGTGGCGGCCTTGGCGGTCGCGGCGACGCCGGGCGCGCGCGCCGGCGCGGGAGCGCGGCGCACCGCGGTCCGCGTGCCGCCGTGCCCGGTGGAGGGCGCGTCGTCGTCCGTCGGCGGCACCCAGCCGTCGTCGGGCTCGCCCCACGAGTCCCAGGGCTCGGGTGCGTCGTCGTCGCTGGGCGGGGCCCAGCCGTCGTGCGTCGCGTCCGTCACGCGTCCCCCTTCGCGGCCGTCACGCATCCACCCTAGGCGCGACCGCCCACGCGCGCCCGACGCGGCCCGGGCGCTGGGGATCAGCGACGGCGCGCGAGCCACTCCTCGAAGGTGACGGTGCCCTTGCGCTGCTCCGAGAGGTTGGCGCCCGAGCGCAGGTAGTCGACCATCGACGGCGGGAACGGGCCGTTGACGATCAGGCCGCGCGCCCCCGTCGCCGCCTGCCAGGCCCTCGCCAGGTCGCGCGAGACCCGCACCTGCGGGCCCGCGATCTCGAGCATCCGCTCGCCCGAGGGCGCGAGCGCCTCGTCGGCGACGAGGTCGGCGACCTCGCTCACCGCCACCGGCTGCAGGCGGCCGCCGAGCACCACCGGGATCGCGCCGAGCGCCGAGCCCGCCTCGAAGAAGTCGACCGACCACTCGTGGAACTGCGCGGCGCGCACGATGGTCACGTCGAGCGACGAGCCGAGGTAGGTGAGCTCCTGCTCGCGCTTGCGGCGGTGGTACGACAGCTTCGAGCGGTCGACGCCGATGATCGACAGCAGCACCGCCCGCCGCACGCCGGCGCGCTCGGCCGCCGCGACGAGGTTGCGCGCGCCGATCGTGAAGGGCTTCAGGTCGAGCGGGTTGCGCGAGTTCGCGGCGTCGACGAGCACGTCGGCGCCCGCGAGCGCTTCGTCGAGCCCCTCGCCCGTGACGATGTCGGCCTTGACGCCGGGCGCTCCCGCGATCGCCTTGCCCGAGCGCGACATGGGCACCGCCTGGGCACCGCGCCTGCCGAGCGCCCGCACGATCGCCGAGCCCGCATTCCCCGAACCACCGACGACCACGACGCGCATGCCCTCACGCTACGCCAGCGGCCGCACAGCGCGAGCCCGACGGGGCTCGAATGCGGCAGACGGCCCGGATCGCGGGGATCCGGGCCGTCTGCGGGCGCTGCGGGCGTGCGTCGTGCGCGAGCCGCTACGAGGCGGGGACCGCCTCGGCAGCCTCCGCGCGGCCGGACGACGGCGGCATCGTGAGGGTGTCGAGCAGGTCGTCGCCGGGGACGACCGGGATCATCGGCGCCTCGATCTCGGCCCGGTCCAGCAGCTGCTGGGTGCGCTTGCGGCGCGCGGGTGCGATCACGGTGACGACGCGGCCGTCGTTGCCCGCGCGGCCGGTGCGGCCCGAGCGGTGCATGTAGGTCTTGTACTCGTCCGGCGGGTCGGCCTGCACGACGAGCGCGATGTCGTCGATGTGGATGCCGCGCGCGGCGACGTCGGTCGCGACGAGCACGTCGACCTTGCCGCGCTTGACCTTGTCGAGCGAGCGGTTGCGCTTCGCCTGCGTCAGGTCGCCGTGGAGGCTCACCGCCGCGATGCCCGCGTCGTCGAACTGCTCGGCGAGCCGCTCGGCGTAGGCGCGGGTGCGCGTGAAGACCACGATGCGGCCGGGGTTGCGCACGATCTGCTCGAGCACCGCGTCCTTGTCGTAGCGGTCGACGACGAGCACCTGGTGGTCGATCGTCGACGTCGACTGCTCCTCGCCCGCGACCTCGTGCACCGAGGGCTCGGGCAGGAACTCCTTGACGATCGTCTGCACCTCGGCGTCGAGCGTCGCCGAGAAGAGCAGCTTCTGGCTGCCCGGGCGGGTCTGCCGCAGGATGCGCTGCACGGGCTCGAGGAACCCGAGCTCGGTCATGTGGTCCGCCTCGTCGACCACCGCGATCTCGACGCTGCCGAGGTTCAGCTTGCGCTGCTCGACGAGGTCCTCGATGCGGCCGGGGGTGCCGATGACGATGTCGACGCCGCGACGCAGGCCCTCGACCTGGCGGTCCTGCTTGACGCCGCCGACGATCACGGTCGTGAAGATGCCGACCGAGCGGCCGAGGGTCATGATCACGTGGTTGATCTGCTGCGCGAGCTCGCGGGTCGGCGCCAGGATCAGCGCGCGCGGGGCGCGGCCGATCTCGCGGCGGTCGGGGCGGTTGCGCGTGAGCAGCTCGACGATCGGCGCGCCGAACGCGATCGTCTTGCCGGAGCCCGTGCGGCCGCGGCCGAGCACGTCGCGGCCGGCGATCACATCGGGGATGGTCGCGGCCTGGATCGGGAAGGGCGACTCGGCGCCCATCGCGGCCAGCGCCGCCGAGATGCTGTCGCCGAGGCCGAGGTCGCCGAAGCTGATGCCCTCGACGTCCGCGGCGCTCGTGGACTGCGCCTCGAGCCGCTCGAGGACGACGTCCTCCTTGGGCGTGAACGGGTTCGCGTCCTTGGCCGGGTAGTAGGTGCTGTCGCGACGGGGGCGGTCGTCGAAGCGGCGCTCGCCGCCCCGGCTGTCGCGGCCGCCGGCGGAGCGCTGCGGGCGCTCGTCGCGGTCGAAGCGTCGCTGCGGGCGCTCGGTGCGGTCGTCGGAGCGGCGCTGCGGGCGCTCGTCGCGGTCGAAACGTCGCTGCGGGCGCTCATCCCGGTCGAAGCGGCCCTCGCCGCCCCGGCTGCCGCGGTCGTCGAACGAGCGCTGCGGGCGGTCGTCGCGGCGGCGGTCGCCGAAGCGGTCGTCGCGGCGGTCGCCCTGCGGACGACGGTCGCCGCCACGCGAGTCGCGGTCGCCGAACGACCGCTGCGGACGGTCATCCCGGTCGAAGCGACGGTCACCACCACGCGCATCCCGGTCGCCGAACGACCGCTGCGGACGCTCGTCGCGATCGAAGCGGCGGTCGCCGCCACGCGAGTCCCGGTCGCCGAACGACCGCTGCGGACGCTCGTCGCGATCGAAGCGGCGGTCGCCGCCACGCGCATCCCGGTCGCCGAACGACCGCTGCGGACGGTCATCCCGGTCGAAGCGACGGTCACCACCGCGTGCATCGCGGTCGCCGAACGACCGCTGCGGACGGTCGTCCCGGTCGAAGCGACGGTCACCACCACGGCGGTCGTCGGTGCCGCGGCCGCGGTGGTCGTCGCGGGCGCGGTCGAAGCCGCGCGGGCGCTCGCCGCGGTGGAGGCGGTCGTCGCGCTGCTGGTCGCGGCCGGCCTGGTGGCCGCCGCGGGTGCGGAACGCGGGGGCGCGACGCTCGTCGTGCTTGCGCTCCTCCGGCGGGGTCCAGTTCGGTCGGCGCGAGACGCCCTGCTGGCCGCCCTGGTCGCGGCGGTCGCGGTCGTCGCGGCTCCAGCGGTTCTTGCCGGGCTGCTCCTCGCGGTGGCCGCGGTGGCCGGGGCTGCGGGAGCCGGGGCGGCTGCCGCTGCGGTCGTTCGGTCGGTGGGCGCCCTGGGGACGCTGGTCGTTACGTGCCATCGCTCGTCTCGTGATCGCGCGCAAGACGAAGGCTTGCGCTGGTAGAGCCGCAGTTCATCGCGGGATCATCTGGTTCGTCCGCGAGGGTGCTCGCGGGAACTCCGGCCGCGGCGACACTCCATGTGGCGCGCACAACCGCGCCTGTCCCGAGCCGACCTGTCCACACTACGGCATCCCCTGCCGGGGCGACAGTGGCAATCGGCGACGGCCTCAGCCGGGCAGGTCGTGCGCCCGGGCCCCGCCGCGCATGACCGACGACGTCCACTGCTGGCCGTCGAACCAGCGCAGCTCCGCGCGCCGGAAGGGGTCGGGGTACCAGGCCGGCTGCGCCTGCCCCGCGTTCGCGGGCACGAGCCCGATGGGCCGCGGCGCGCCGTCGTGCTGCGCGGGCGGCTCGTGCGACGTCGCGCGCTGCTGCGCCGCCCACGCCTCATAGGCGCGCGCCTGCGCGGCGCCCGCCTCGCGCTCGAGGCGGTCGAACTCCTCGGGCGTCGGGACCGCGGGCGGCCGCCGCTGCCCGAACGACGGCTGGGGCTGCGCGGGGCCTGCGGGCCCGGGCGCCGGATGCGCGGGGCTCGCCTGCACGGGATCGACGCGGGCGCCCTGCTCGTGCCCGAAGCTCGATGGCGACGGCGGCACCGAGGCCGTCGAGCCGGGCGTCGGGCCGACGGCCTGCGCGGGCGGCGCGAGCGGCGCCGCGGCGGGTGCGACGATCCGCACGCCGGAGGCCGCGCGCGGGCGCCCCTCGCCGACGGGCGGGAGCGGATGCGTCGGCGCGGCCAGCACGCGCGCGTCGCGCGCCGCGTAGTAGTGCATCGACGAGTCGGCTGCCCACTGCCCGTCGATGCGCAGCTGGGAGGTGCCGCCGGGCTGCAGCGGCGGGATGAAGGTGAGCCTGGTGCCCGTCCCCGCAGGCGCGCGCACCGTGATCTTGGCGCCCTCGATCTGCCCGTCGGTGCGGACGACGTAGACGGTGACCGGCAGGTCGCCGGCGGGCACGTGCAGCGTGATGTCGCCCCAGTCGAGCGGGGCGCGCAGTCCGCCGATGTCGAGGGTCGGGGGCTGCCGGTAGGCGTCGAACCTGCCGTCCTGGATGGCGGAGTGCACGATGAGGAAGCTGGGCATGCGTCCTCCTCGGGATCACGGGTTCCTCGGGCGCGCCCATTCAACCAACGCGCGACCGCGCATCCGCTGTGAACCCGGTCAGCGCAGGCTGGCCGCCTCGAGCTCGCCGCGGCGCTCGGCGCGCGTGCCGGTGCCCTGGCGCACCCGACGGCGCTCGATGGCGCCCTCGACGAGCAGGTACAGCACCGGCAGCACGATGAGCGTCAGCAGCGTCGACGAGATGAGGCCGCCGATCACGACGATCGCGAGCGGCTGCGAGATGAAGCCGCCCTGCCCGGTGAGGCCCGCCGCCATCGGCACGAGCGCGAAGATCGTCGCCGCCGCGGTCATGAGGATGGGCCGGAGTCGCCGCTCGGCGCCCTCGACGAGCGCCTCGCGCACGCCGAGCCCGCGGTCGCGGTACTGGTTGACGAGGTCGATGAGCACGATCGCGTTCGTCACCACGATGCCCACGAGCATGAGCACGCCGACCATCGAGGCGACGCCGAGCGGCACCCCGGTGATGAGCTGCATCGCGATCGCGCCGGTCGCGGCGAACGGCACCGACACGAGCAGCAGGAACGGCTGCAGGAGGCTCTTGAAGGTGGCGACCATCACGACGTAGACGAGCAGGATCGCGATGAGCGCCGCGATGCCCAGCTGGGTGAACGCATCCGTGATCTGGGTGGCGACGCCGCCCACCGAGGCCTCGGCCCCGTCGGCGAGCTCGAGCCCCGCGAGCGCCTCGCCCACGCCGGCCGAGACGCCGCCGACGTCGGCCGCGTCGGGGGTGACGGTGACGGTCGCCGTGCGGCTGCCGTCGCTCGTCGAGATCGACACCGGCCCCTCGATCTGCGTGACCTCGGCCACGTCGGCGAGCGGCAGCGGGCCGTTCGGCGTGGGGAGCTCGAGCTCGCGCAGCTCTTCGAGGGTCGCGGCCGGCGCGATCGCGTCGAGCCAGATGCGCACGAGCGAGCCGTCGAGCTGGATCTCGCCCGCCGGCGTCGGCTGCATCGCCTGGGCGACGAGGCCCGAGACGGCGGCCTCGCTGAGCCCGAGGCTCGCGGCGAGCTCGCGGTCGACCGCGACCTGCACGAGCGGCTGCGCGCCCTCGAGCGAGTCGGTGACCTGCGCGACGCCGTCGACGTCGCCGACCGCGTCGACGACGGATGCGGTGGCCGCCTCGAGCGCGTCGGGCGTGGGCGCCTGCACCTCGATCTCGATGTCGCTGCCGCCGAGGCCCGCCGACTGCCCCACGGTCACCTCGCCGTCGGCCGCGTCGGCGGCCTCGCGGATGCGCTCGCGGAGCGCGGGCATGTCGGTGCCCTCCGCGGCGATCACGCCGTACGAGATCGCGCCGCCGCCCCCGCCGCCCGTGAAGGCCGCGAACGACGATGCGCCGCTCGAGACGGTCGCCGAGACCGTCTCGACGCCGTCGATGGCCTCGAGGTCGGCGGTGAGCGCCTCGGCGGCGGCGAGCTGCGCGTCGAGCGAGGCGCCGGGCTCCAGCTCCTGCGAGACCTGCACGGTCGTCTGGCCGTCGTCGCCGAGGAAGTTGGTGGCCATGAACGGCAGCGCCGCGCCGCTCGCGGCCAGCACGAGCACGGCGCCGACGAGCACGAGCCAGGGCCGCCGCAGCGTCGCGAGCAGGATCGGCCGGTAGCCGCGGCGCAGGCGGTCGGGCCGCTCCTCCTCGATCGGCGCGGGCGGGGCGGGCTGCGCGACCGGCGCGCTGCGCTCGGGGGCGGATGCGCGGCGGCGCCAGAAGGGCGCGCGTCGCGTCGGCCGCGCGGGGGCATCCGCCGCAGCGGCGGCCTGCGCCGCGGCCGCCTCCTCCGCCGCGACCGCGTGCTGCGGCCGCCGGAGCAGCCAGGACGCCAGCACCGGCACGATCGTGAGCGAGACGACGAGCGAGGCGAGCAGCGCGATCGACACCGTCAGCGCGAACGGCCGGAACAGCTCGCCGGTGATGTCGCTGACGAACGCGAGCGGGAGGAAGACGATGACCGTGGTGACCGTCGACGCCGTGATGGCGCCCGCGACCTCGCGCACCGCATCCACGATCGCCTTCGACCGCGACGCCTGGAACGCGAGGTGCCGCTTGATGTTCTCGATGACGACGATCGAGTCGTCGACGACGCGCCCGATCGAGATGGTGAGAGCGCCCAGGGTGAGCACGTTGAGGGAGTAGCCGGCGCCCCACATGCCGATGAAGGTCATGAGCACCGAGATGGGGATGGAGACGGCGGTGACGATCGTCGAGCGCAGCGACCAGAGGAAGATGAGGATGACGAGGATCGCGAAGGCGAGGCCGAGCGCCCCCTCGACCGCGAGCGCCTCGATCGAGTGCTCGATGTATGGCGCCTGGTCGAGCACCGTCGTGAAGGTGACGCCCTCGCCGAGCTCGTCGCGCAGGCCCGGCAGGATCTCCTGCACCGCGTGCGAGACGTCGACGGTGTTCGACGCCTGCGTCTTCGTGATCGAGAGGATGATCGCCGGCTCGCCGTCGACGAGCGCGATCGACGTGACGGGGTCCTGCTCGAGCACGACCTCGGCGACGTCGCCGATCGCCACGGTCTCGGCAGCGGGCGGGGCGTTCGGCGGGTTGGCCGGGTCAGGCTCGGTCGTCTGCTCGGCGCTGAGCGGCAGGCTCGCGACGTCGTCGACCGAGCCGAGGCGCTCGCCGATCTGCACGCTCAGCGTCTGGTCGCCGTCGTCGACGGTGCCGCCGGGCAGCAGCTGCCCGTGCTCGTCGATGGCCTCGCTGATGTCGAGCCTCGTGAGGCCCGCGGCCGCGAGCGCGGCGTCGTCGGGCGCGATGGTGATGCGCTGGCCAGGCGCGCCCTGCAGCTGCACGGCGCGCACGCCGTCGACGCGCTCGAGCTGCGGCACCGCGATCGTCTCGATCCGGTCGACGAGCGCGGCCTGCTCGCCGGGCCCCGAGATGGCGATGCGCAGCACCGGGAAGTCGGCGATCGAGCCGGTGAGCACCGTGGGCTCGGCGCCCTCGGGCAGCTGGCTCACGATGCGGTTGACGGCCTGCTGCACGCGCTGCTCGGTCGTGGGGATGTTGATGCCGTACGTGAACTCGGCGAAGACGACGCTCGAGCTCGTCGACGACGTGCCGCTCGTGCCCTCGAGCCCGGGCACCGACTGGATGGCCCGCTCGATGGGCCCCGTGACGTCCTCGCTCATGATCTCGGGGCTCGCGCCCGGCAGCGTGGTCGTGACGACCACGGCGGGCAGCTCGAGCTCGGGCGTGAGCTCGGTCTTCAGGCTCGAGAGGGCGACGCCGCCGAAGATGGCGATGCAGATGGTCGCGAGGGCGACCAGCGCGCGGTTCTTGAGGCTGGCGAGCGAGAGCAGATGCACCCGCCGATCCTCCCATCGCCCGGTGTGGGCTCCCTGTGGGGCCAGCCCCCGCATCCGCCCGGCTTCGGCCCGCCGCGTCGACGTCGAAGCGGGGCGCGGCCCGCGTCCGCTCCCACGACCCCGTCGACCCGGCCAGACCCGGTGCACCGGGTCGCGCAGGGTGGAACGGGTCGCTGGAGCTGGTCGACGGCCGGGCGGGCGGTGCCCGCGCCGCGCGGGTGCCTACGCTGGTCGCATGCAGCTGCTGCGCTCCGTGCTCGCCGTCGCCCTCGGCGGCGCGCTGGGCACGGCGGCCCGCGCGACGATCGAGTCGTCGCTCGGCGACGGCTGGGCGCTGCTCGGCGTGAACGCGCTCGGCAGCCTGCTGCTCGGCGTCTCGACGGCGGCGCTCGCCGCGGCGCCCGACTGGCTGCGGCACGGCATCGGCGCGGGCGTGCTCGGCGGCTTCACGACCTTCAGCGCGGTGGCGGTCGCGAGCGCCGCGGCCCCGGCGGCGGGCGGCTGGAGCGCGCTCGTGCCGGCCCTGCCCGGCATCGCGCTCGCGCTCGGCACGCTCGTGGTGTGCCTGCTCGCCGCGTGGGCCGGGCTGCTGCTCGGCCGCCGCGTCGCGAGGCGGCGGGCCGCGTGAGCGCGCTCGAGCTGCTCGCCGTCGCCGCGGCCGGAGGCGCGGGCGCCGTGGTGCGCTTCCTCGCGGGCGCGCTCCCCCACCGGCGGCCCGTGCGGGCGACGCTGCTCGTCAACCTCGCCGCGAGCCTGCTCGCGGGCGCCCTCGCGGGTGGCCTGGTCGCCGACGATGCCATGCGCGCGATCCTCGTGACCGGCTTCTGCGGCGGCCTCTCCACCTACTCGGCGTTCGCGGTGCAGGCGGTCGAGCAGCTCGACGGGCGCCGCAGCGGCCCCGCCCTCGCGACGCTCACGGCCACCGTCGTCGGCGGCGCGATCGCCGCATCCGCAGGCCTCCTCCTGGGCGCCGCGCTCGCGCCCGCGCTCCCGGCCTGATCCCTGCCGCGCGCACTCCCCAGCCATGGCCCGCGCACAGTCGCCAGGCCCCCTCGATGCTACGATCGAGGTTGGACGTAGCATCGCAGTTCTCACATCGTTCGCCGGCTCATCGTCGGCGCCGTCCGCAAGGGGGGTCCAGCATGGGTCGTGGTCGCCAGAAGGCCAAGCACACGAAGCTGGCACGTGAGCTGAAGTCATTCAGCCCGAACATCAACTACTCCGTGCTCCAGCAGGAGCTCGGCGGTGGCCCCTCGAACGACGAGCTCGTCGACAAGTGGGCCGACTACGCCGAGTACTCCACCGAGGACGACGAGTACGCTGACGAGCGTCAGCAGGGGCGCAGCGCCTGACGACGCAGCACTGAGCCGCCACCCCTGGCTCCGCTGCCTGAGGCGAAGGAGCCGATCGTGACGTCGCACGCCATCACCAACGGACAGGTGCAGGAGCCGACCGCGATCGGCAGCCATGCCACCGCGACCGCGCCGGTGTTCGAGTCGCTGTCAGTGCTCGACCTGTTCAAGATCGGCATCGGCCCGTCGTCGTCGCACACCGTCGGTCCGATGCGCGCCGCGCTCGACTTCGTCGCGCAGGCGGATGCGTCGGGTCGCTTCGACGAGGTCGTGCGGCTCCGCGTCGACCTGCTCGGATCGCTCGGCGCGACCGGCTCGGGGCACGGCACCGACACCGCCGTCATGCTCGGCCTCTCCGGCCTCGCGCCCGACACCGTCGAGACGCCGCAGATCGCCGAGACGCTCGAGCGCATTCGCGCCACCGGCGAGCTGCGCCTCGGCGGCCGCCTGCCCGTCGCCTTCGACGAGGCGAAGGTGTTCGTCTTCCGGCCGCTCACCGTGCGCCGCGAGCACCCGAACGCCCTGCGCATCACCGCCTACGACGCATCCGACGCCGAGATCGCGACCGCCGGCTACTACTCGATCGGCGGCGGCTTCGTCATGCGCCACGACGAGGGCGACGTGCTCTCGCCGGTGCCGGCGCCGGCGCAGCAGCTGCACCCGGTGCCCTACCCGTTCACGCACGGCGACGAGCTCGTCGCGCTCTGCCGCCGCACGGGCCTGTCGGTGGCCGAGCTCATGCTCGAGAACGAGGGCGCCTGGCGCTCGCGCGAGCAGACGATCGCGCAGCTCGAGCGCATCTGGCAGGTCATGCAGGAGTGCGTCGCGCACGGCATCGCGACCGACGGCATCCTGCCGGGCGGGCTCGACGTGCAGCGCCGGGCGAAGGACTGGCACGCGAAGCTCATCGAGCGCGACGCGGCCCCGAAGGCGGGCCGCCCGGATCTGCTCGAAGGCATGGAGTGGGTGAACCTCTACGCGCTCGCCGTCAACGAGGAGAACGCCGCGGGCGCCCGCGTCGTCACCGCCCCGACGAACGGCGCCGCCGGCATCATCCCCGCTGTCATGCACTACGCCGACCTCTTCGCGAACTGCGTCGACGACGAGGTGCCGTGGGAGGTGCGCTTCCTGCTGGTCGCGGGCGCGATCGGCATCATCATCAAGTCGAGCGCCTCGATCTCGGGCGCCGAGGTGGGCTGCCAGGGCGAGGTGGGCTCCGCGTGCGCGATGGCCGCCGCCGGATTCGCCGCGGTGCTGGGCGCGACGCCCGAGCAGATCGAGAACGCCGCCGAGATCGGCATCGAGCACAACCTCGGCCTCACGTGCGACCCCATCAAGGGCCTCGTGCAGATCCCCTGCATCGAGCGCAACGCGATGGCGTCGGTGAAGGCGATCAACGCCGCGCGGATGGCGAAGCAGGGCGACGGCACGCACTACGTGAGCCTCGACACCGCCGTCGAGACGATGCGCCGCACGGGCGCCGACATGAGCGACAAGTACAAGGAGACCGCGCTCGGCGGCCTCGCGGTGGCGTTCATCGAGTGCTGACCGCCGCCGGACTGCGGTCTGGCGGCGCGGCCCCTTCCGTGGGACAGTCGGGCCATGAAGGCAGAGCAGCTCGACCGTCCCGGGTTGCGCGCGGCCCTCGGCGCCGCAGTCGCCTGGAGCCTGGCGTGGAAGGGTGCGTCGCTGTGGCGCGCGGCGAAGCACCGCGACAAGGCGTGGTTCGCGACGCTGCTCGTCTCGAACACGCTCGGCGTGCTTGACGCCGTCTACATCTTCGGCGTGAGCCGCGACCGCGAGCGGCGGGCGCGGCAGGAGGCCGAGATCCTCGCCCGCACGGGCGAGCCCGAGCAGCTCGGCCACTCGCAGGAGACCTGAACCGCGCGGCCTGCGCGCCGCGGATGCGACGAGGGGCCCGCCGATCGGCGGGCCCCTCGTCGTGCGTCTGCGGCTCAGTAGGCGCCGGACTCCGCGATCGCGGCGAACAGCAGGCCGAACACGACGATCGGCCAGAAGATGAAGCCCCAGATGAAGCCGAGCACCGAGGTCACGATCCCCCAGATGGCCAGCGTCTTGCCCTGCGGCTCCTTCGCCAGGCCGATGCCCGAGAGCACGCCGCCGGCGATGGCGTTGAGGAAGATCGGGATGATGATGCTGGAGATGCCGAGGATGAGGCCCCACATCGAGAGCTTCTTCGTCGTCGAGGCCGGCGCTGCGGCGTAGCCGCCGTACTGGTTGCCGGTGGCGGGCTGGTAGGGCTGGTAGCCGCCCTGCTGGGGCTGCTCGGGGGGCGTGTAGGTCATGGCGGCTTCCTCATGTGCGGGTGCGGGGACGCTCTGCGTCGCGCACAGCCTAGGGCCGGACGGTGAACGCGCGCCGAACGGATCGGGAGCGGCGGCCGACGGTCAGGTCGTGCTGACCGCGAAGAGCAGCGCCGCGACCACCCCGGCGAGGGGCAGCAGGTAGAACAGCAGCACCCACAGCATGCCGCCGATCGAGGTGATGAGCCCGGTGATCGCGAGCGGCCGCCCGGCCGGCTCGCGCCGCAGCGCGAGGATGCCGAAGACGAGCCCGATGATGGGCAGCACGACGAGCGTCCAGCCGAAGGTCACCGAGATGAGGCCGAGCACCATCGCGGTGATCGACAGGCCTCGCGAGGGCGGCGGCGCGAGCGCGGAGACCGGCGCGTGGTAGACCGGCACGCCGTAGGGCGTGACGCTCGAGGCCTGCGCGGCCGCGGGGTGGATCAGCTGCGCGTCGCGGCCGCCGTGGTGCGGATGCGCGTACCCGGCCGGTGCCGAGGGCCGCGGCACGGAGCCGGGCGCGGCGTGGTGCTGCGGAGGCGGCGGCTGCTGCGGGGGCGCGGGCTGCTGCGGCAGCGGCTGCTGCGGCATCGACCGCTGCCAGGGCCCTGGCGGCGCCGCCGTCGGCTGCGGGGCGTCGGGCGGTGATGTCGGGCGGATGCTCGGTCCCTGCTGCATCGGCATGGGGGCGAGGTTGCGCACGCTGGGGCCCGGCGGAGCGGGGTCGGGAGCCGGCGGCGTCGGTGGCGTCTGCTCCGAGATCGAGCCGTAGGACGGGTCGGGCTGCGGCGAGGCGGGCTGGCCCTGGTCGCGGGGTCGGAAGCGGTCCGCGTCGGACGTCATCGCGCACCTCCCGTCTGCGTCCCCGATCGGCGATACCGGTCGTCACGCTCCGGCGGAGGTGCCGTCGCGCTCGAACCTGCCGTCACGGTACGCCCGCAACGTCCGAGTCTCCTGGACGTCCCCTCGCCGCCGCAGCGGCCGCCGGCGCACCGGTGCCGCACGGGTCAGCGGTAGCTGCCGGTCAGGCGCACCGCGCCGCCGTCCACGCCCTTGGCGCCCTGCACCCATCCGCTCGGATCGGCGGGGGCCGCCTCGACCCGGCCGATCGTCGAGGCGGGGATGCCCGCGGCCTCGCTCGCCGCGACGACGCCCGCGGCGTCGGCCTCGTCGACGACCACGAGCATGCCGAGGCCCAGGTTCCAGGTGCCCTCGGCGTCGGTGAGCGGGAAGTCGCCGAGCTGCGCGAGCGCGTCGAACACCGCAGGCACCTGCCAGCCCTGCCGGTCGATCTCGACGGCGAGGCGCTGCGGTAGCACGCGCGCGAGGTTCGCGGCGATGCCGCCGCCTGTGACGTGCGAGATCGCGCGGATGCCCAGGCCCTGCTCGAGCATGCCGAGCAGCGGCAGCGTGTAGAGCCGCGTCGGCTCGAGCAGCACCTCGGCGGCGACGCCGCCCAGCTCGTCGACGCGGTCGGTCAGCGCGATGCTGCGCTCGGCGAGCACGTGGCGCACGAGGCTGAAGCCGTTGGAGTGGAGCCCCGAGGAGGCCATGGCGACCACGACGTCGCCCTCGGCGACGCGCTCGGCGCCCAGCACCGCATCCGCCTCGACGATGCCGACGGCCGCACCGGCCACGTCGTAGTCGTCGGGCTCCATGACGCCCGGGTGCTCGGCCGTCTCGCCGCCGACGAGCGCCGTGCCGGTCGCCTCGCACGCCTCGGCGATGCCGCGCACGATGTCGGCGATGCGCTCAGGGACGACGCGGCCGCACGCGATGTAGTCGGTCATGAACAGCGGCTTCGCGCCGACCACGACGATGTCGTCGACCACCATGCCGACGAGGTCCTGGCCGATCGTGTCGTGCTTGTCGATCGCGCGGGCGAGCGCGATCTTCGTGCCGACGCCGTCGGTCGAGGTGGCGAGCAGCGGCTTCGCGTAGGCGCCCGCGGCCGACAGGTCGAAGAGGCCGGCGAAGCCGCCCACCCCGCCGAGCACGCCGGGGCCGTGGGTGCGCGAGACGGCGGCCTTCATGAGCTCGACCGCGCGGTCGCCCGCCTCGGTGTCGACGCCGGCGGACGCATACGGATCGGTCATGACCCCAGGCTACCGAGCCGCCGGTGCCGTCCGGGTGCGCCGATCGCCAGCCCGACCCCGCACAACGCAAGCCCCGCGGCCCGGAACCGGGGCGCGGAACCGTCCTTCCCCGGATCCGCCGCGGAACGGGGCCGGCGGGCTTGCGTTGTGCGTCGTCACCCCGGGGCCCGCTCGGGATCAGTGACGGCGGGCGGGTGGCAGGATGGTCGCGGCACACCCACCACCGTCGACGGAGACGCCCATGCACGCACTCGTGACCCGAGGCAAGCCAGGACTCGAGCTGGTCGAGATCCCCGAGCCCACGACGCCCGCGGGCCACGTGAAGGTGCGCGTGCTGCGCGCCGGCATCTGCGGCACCGACCTGCACATCGACGCGTGGGATGCGTGGGCCCAGTCGGCCGTGACGCCCGGGCTCACCGTCGGCCACGAGTTCTGCGGCGAGATCGTGGAGGTCGGCGAGGGCGTCACCGACTACGCCGTCGGCCAGCTGATGAGCGGCGAGGGCCACGTCGTGTGCGGCCACTGCCGCAACTGCCGCGCCGGCCGCCGCCACCTGTGCATCCGCACCTCCAACCTCGGGGTGCAGCGCGACGGCTGCTTCGCCGAGTACGTGGTGCTCCCCGCCTCGAACGTCTGGGTGCACCCGGGCGTCACCGCCGCCTCGGCCACCGAGCAGCAGCTCGACGTCTTCGGCATCTACGACCCGTTCGGCAACGCGGTGCACACGGCGCTGAAGTTCCCGGTGGTCGGCGAGGACGTGCTCGTCACCGGCGCGGGCCCCATCGGCCTGATGGCCGCGATGGTCGCCCGGCACGCCGGCGCGCGCCACATCGTGATCACCGACATCGCCGAGCCGCGGCTCGAGCTCGCGCGCTCGCTCGGCTTCCGCGCGCTCAACCCGCAGGAGGCATCCGACCCCGACGGCGTCAGCCCCATCGCGGCCGTGCAGCGCGAGCTGGGCATGCAGGAGGGCTTCGACGTCGCGCTCGAGATGTCGGGCTCGCCGACCGCGCTCGTCGGCATCATCGAGAACCTCAACTTCGGCGGCCGCATCGCCATGCTCGGCCTGCCGTCGCGGCCCATCGAGGTCGACTTCGGCAAGGTCGTCTCGCACATGCTGACCATCCAGGGCATCTACGGCCGCGAGATGTACGAGACCTGGTACGCCATGGCGTCGATGGCCCAGACGGGCCTCGACGTCGCCCCCGTCATCACCGACCGCTTCGCCTTCGCCGACTGGAAGGGCGCGTTCGAGCGCGCCCGCTCCGGCGCCGCGGGCAAGGTCATCCTCGACTTCACCGACCTCCAGGGAGCCTGAACCGTGTACTCCGTCCGCGACGCCATCGCCGCAGAGCTCGCCGAGATCGAGGCCGCCGGCCTCACCAAGCGCGAGCGGGCCATCGACTCGCCGCAGGCCGCGACCGTCTCGGCCGGCGGCCACGACGTGCTCAACTTCTGCGCCAACAACTACCTCGGCCTCGCCGACGACCCGCGCATCGTCGAGGCGGCCAAGGCCGCGCTCGACGAGTGGGGGTTCGGGATGGCCTCGGTGCGGTTCATCTGCGGCACGCAGACCCAGCACCTCGAGCTCGAGTCGCGGCTCGCCTCCTTCCTCGGGCAGGAGGCGTGCATCCTCTACTCCTCGTGCTTCGACGCGAACGGCGGCCTCTTCGAGACGCTGCTCGGCGCCGAGGACGCCGTCATCTCGGACGCCCTGAACCACGCCTCGATCATCGACGGCACCCGCCTGGCGAAGGCCGCCCGCTACCGCTACGCGAACCGCGACATGGCCGAGCTCGAGGCGCGCCTGCAGGAGGCCTCGGGCGCGCGCCGCCGCCTCGTCGTCACCGACGGCGTCTTCTCGATGGACGGCTACCTCGCGCCGCTCGAGGCGATCTGCGACCTCGCCGAGCGCTACGACGCGATGGTGATGGTCGACGACTCGCACGCGGTGGGCTTCACCGGCCCGACGGGCGCCGGCACCCCCGAGCTCGCCGGCGTGCAGGATCGCGTCGACATCATCTCGGGCACGCTCGGCAAGGCGCTCGGCGGCGCCTCGGGCGGCTACATCGCTGCCAGGCAGGAGATCGTCGACCTGCTGCGGCAGCGGTCGCGCCCCTACCTGTTCTCGAACGCGCTCGCGCCGTCGGTCGTGGCCGGGTCGATCGCCGCGCTCGACCTCGTCGCGGGGGCGGGCGAGCTGCGCGAGCGGCTGCAGCGCAACACCGTGCGGTTCCGGGAGGGCATGGAGGCCGCGGGCTTCGAGCTGCTGCCCGGGGAGCACCCGATCACCGCGGTCATGTTCCATGACGCCCGGCTCGCGGCCGACATGGCGGATGCGATGCTCGAGGAGGGCGTGTACGTCACTGCCTTCTCGTTCCCCGTGGTGCCCCGTGGTGAGGCGCGCATCCGCGTGCAGCTGTCGGCCGCCCACTCGGACGCCGACGTCGACCGGGCGGTCGCGGCGTTCGCGGCGGCGCGGGAGCGCGTCGCGGGCTGACCGCCCCCGCTGGTCGAGGAGGTCGGCACCCCGCTGGTCGAGGAGGTCGGCGAAGCCGACCGTCACCCCGCTGGTCGAGGAGGTCGGCGAAGCCGACCGTCTCGAGACCACCATGGCCTCGACTCGCCGGCCCGGAGGGCCGGCGGCTCGACCAGCGGGTGAAGCGCTAGAAGACCGGCTTGCCGCCGGTGACGCCGAGCACAGTGCCCGAGACGTAGCTCGCGTCGTCGCTCGCGAGGTAGACGAACGCGGTCGCCACCTCGATCGGCTGGCCCGGGCGGCCGAGCGGGGCGTCCATGCCGAAGTCCTTCACGCTGGGCTTCGTCGACGGCTGCAGCGGGGTCCAGATCGGGCCGGGCGCGACCGCGTTCACGCGGATGCCGTCGCTCCCGACCTGCGCGGCGAGGTTGACGGTGAAGTTGTTGATCGCCGCCTTCGTCGACGCGTAGTCGAGCAGCGTCTCGGACGGGTCGAACGCCTGGATCGACGAGCAGTTGATGATGCTCGCGCCCGCCTTGAGGTGCGGGAGCACGGCGCGCGTCAGGTTGAACATCGCGAAGATGTTCGTCTCGAACGTCTGCCGCAGCTGCTCGTCGGTGATGTCGGCGAGCGACTCCTGCGCCATCTGGTAGCCGGCGTTGTTCACGAGCACGTCGAGGCCGCCGAGGCCCTCGACCGCCTGCTGCGCGAGGTCGATGTTGGCCTGCTCGGTGCGCTGGTCGCACGCGATGAGCACCGCCTTCCGTCCCGCGGCCTCGACCTGGCGCTTCGTCTCCTCGGCGTCCTCCTGCTCCGCCGGCAGGTAGGCGATGGCGACGTCGGCGCCCTCCTTCGCGAAGGCGATCGCGGTGGCGCGGCCGATGCCGGAGTCGCCGCCGGTGATGAGGGCGCGCTTGCCCTCGAGGCGGCCGCGGCCGACGTAGCTGGTCTCGCCGTGGTCGGGGACGGGCTGGAGCTGCTCGGTCCAGCCGGGCCACTCCTGCGTCTGCTCGGGCAGGTGCTTGATGGATTCGGTGTCGAAGCTCATGTCCCCCACTGTGCTCCCGCTCCCTGGACGTCGCATGGACGGCCGAGCGCATCCGCCGACGCCGTCCGGGACGCTCCGGGAGCGCGCCGCTCGGTAGGCTGGGGGCCTCCCCTCGCAACAGAAGGAGCTCGCCTGTGTGCGGCATCGTCGGCATCGTCTCCGACTCGAGCGTCAACCAGCAGGTCTACGACGCACTGGCCCTCCTCCAGCACCGCGGGCAGGACTCCACGGGCATCGCGACCGCCCAGGGCCGCTCGATCCACGTGCGCAAGGCGAAGGGGCAGGTGCGCGAGGCGTTCCGCACCCGCGACATGCGCTCGCTGCTCGGCACCTTCGGCCTCGGCCACGTGCGCTACGCGACCCGCGGCGAGGCGGCGAACGAGCTCGAGGCGCAGCCGTTCTACGTGAACGCGCCGTACGGCATCGTGCTCGTGCACAACGGCAACCTGACGAACACCCGCGAGCTCGAGGTCGAGCTCGCGACCGTCGACCACCGCCACGTCAACACCGGCAGCGACACCGAGATGCTCGTGAACGTGCTCGGCTCCGAGCTGCAGTCGCTCGTGAAGGGCGGCGAGCTCGACGCCGACCGCCTGTTCACCGCCGTGCGGCGCGTGCACGAGCGCATCCGCGGCTCGTACGGCGTGATCGCGCTCATCGCCGGCCACGGCCTGCTCGCCTTCCGCGACCCGTTCGGCATCCGCCCGCTCGTGCTCGGCAGCCGCGTCGCCGAGTCGGGCCGCACCGAGTGGATGGTCGCGAGCGAGTCGGTGGCGCTCACCGGCTCCGGCTTCCACCTCGAGCGCGACGTGGCGCCCGGCGAGGCGGTCTTCATCACGCCCGACGGCGAGCTCGCCTCGGCGATGACGCACGACTCCCCCGTGCTGCTGCCCTGCTCGTTCGAGTACGTCTACCTGGCCCGCCCCGACTCGGTCATGAACGGCATCAACGTGTACGAGTCGCGGCTGCGGATGGGCGAGCGGCTGGCCGACACGATCGCGCAGTACACGCCGTCCGGCGCGATCGACGTGGTCATGCCCATCCCCGACTCGTCGCGGCCCGCCGCGATGGAGGTCGCGCGCCGGCTCGGCATCGAGTACCGCGAGGGCTTCTACAAGAACCGCTACGTCGGCCGCACCTTCATCATGCCGGGGCAGCAGGAGCGCAAGAAGTCGGTGAAGCAGAAGCTGAACGCGCTCGAGAGCGAGTTCCGCGGCAAGAACGTGCTCGTCGTCGACGACTCGATCGTGCGCGGCACGACGAGCCGCGAGATCGTCGAGATGATGCGCTCGGTGGGCACCAACACGGTGACCTTCACGTCGGCGGCGCCGCCGGTGCGCTACCCGCACGTCTACGGCATCAACATGCCCTCGCGCGCCGAGCTGATCGCATCCGGCCGCTCCATCCCCGAGGTGAACGAGGCGCTCGGCAGCGACTTCCTCGTCTACCAGGAGGTCGACGACCTGCAGCGCGCGATCCTCGACGGCACCGACATCCAGGGCCTCGACCTGTCGTGCTTCACGGGCGAGTATGTGACGGGCGACGTGACCGATGAGTACCTGGCCTGGGTGGAGCAGACGCAGCTGAGCTGACCGGGTGCCGCGCGAGCGTCGGCGACCACGCGCCGAGCGCCGCGACCAGGCACGCGAGCGCGGCGCCGAGCACCACGTCGGGCAGCGGCACGGCGGCGAGCAGCAGCGCGGCGAGCGCAGCACCCGCGCCGCCCGCGAGCAGGAGCACTGCGCCGGTCGCGGGCGCCAGCCGCACGCCGGCGCGGCGCGCGAGCTCGACGAGGGCGACGGATGCGGCGAGGGCGACCCCGAGGAACGCGGCGGCCACGAGGTCGAGCGCGCCCGGCCGCGCGATGGGGGCCGCGAGCGCCGCGACGCCGCCGAGGGTCGCGACGGCCGGGAGCGCGCGGGCGCCGAGCAGCCGCACGGCGAGCACCGCGAGCGGCGGTCCGAGCAGGGCGCCGAGCGCGAGGGTGAGCGCCGCGGGCCATGCCGGCTGCGGCGACTCGGCGCCGAGGGCCGAGAGCGCGGGACGGAGGGCCGCGATCGCGGCCGCGCCGGCCGCTGCGAGCGCGAGCAGGCCGAGGGCCTGCGGGTCGAGGGGGCGCGGGTCGAGGGGCCGCGGGTCCGCGCCGTGCGCGTCGCCCTCGGGCAGCCGCTCGTCGGCGTCCGCGCCGACGGCTGCGGGCGACGCTGCGCGGCCGGCCGCGATCGCGAGCGCGAGGGCCCCGAGCTGCAGCACCGCGGCGCCCGCGAGCTGCGCGCCGGTCGGCACCCCGAGCATGGCGGCGCCGGCGACGAGCGCGGTGCCGAGCGCGGCGGCGAGCAGCGTGGGCGCGGGCCGCACGCGCGGCGCGAGCGCCGGCTCCGTCGCGGCGGCCGCCGCCGGCCCGTGCAGCTGCAGCCCGGCGGCGAGCCCGAGCGCGGCCGCCGGCAGCACCCCGATCGGCTGCTCGAGCAGCGCGAGCGCGGCCGTCCCCGCGAGCGCCGCCAGGGCGAGCGCGGCGCCCGCGGCCGTCGCCGCCCGCGGCACGAGCCGGCGCGAGCCCGGGAGCGCGAGCACGAGCAGCGCGAGCGCCGCTGCGGCGACCGCGACCGCGGCGCCGAGCGCGAGCGCGACGGGCGAGCCCTCGCGACCCACCGCATCCGCCGCCGTCGACGCCGCGGCGGCGCCCAGCGCGGCCCAGGCGAGCGCGTGCGCGCCCGCGTGCAGCGCCAGGCGCCGGGCCATCAGCCCTCGCGCGGTCGGTCGTCGCCCGGTCGTGCGTCGCCGGGCCGGTCGCCGTCGCCGAGCTCGTCGCGGCGGTCGCCCGCCGGCCCGAGGGGCTCGAAGGCCGCGTCGCCCGCGTCCTCCGGGCCGGAGGGCGAGGGTCGCTCGGCGACGTCGACGTGCTCGGCCGTCACGGTGTGCAGGCGCTTCGAGAGCGCGCGGTCGATGAGCACGGCGACGAGCGCGCCGAGCGCCCCGCCCACCACGAAGCCGACCACGAGCATGAGGCCGATCACGGGCGTCGTGTCGACCGGCTGCCCCGCCTGGTTGACCGCGGGGGGCATCGCCGTCGAGATCCACCATGCCGCGAGCATCGCCAGCAGCGCGCCGATCGCCATGAAGACCCCGTAGCGGGGCGAGCGCCGCACCTGCATCTGCTGCGTCTCGTGCGTCTCACGGTGCGCGCGAGCGCCCTCCTGCTCGGGGGTCGGGTCGGGCTGCGCGTCCATGCCCACCATGATCCCACCCGCCGCCCGTGCGGGTCCGCGCCCCGCGGGGTAGCGTGCGGCGCGGGGCCGTGCCGCAGCGCACGGGCGCCCGGAGGAGGAGGCCGCACCGTGACCATCTCGTCGGGACCGCCTGAGCCGCACCGCGCATCCGGGACCGACGTCGAGGTCGACTGGGCGCTGGTCGACGCCGACGACGCGGTGCGCGCGCTCGGCACGTCGGCCGAGCGCGGGCTCACCGGCGTCGAGGCCGCCGCCCGGCTCGCGCGCCACGGGCCGAACGAGCTCGACGCCGACCCGCCCGAGCCGGCCTGGCGCCGCCTCGTCGCGCAGCTCGTCGACCCGCTCATCCTGCTGCTGCTCGCCGCGGTCGCGATCTCGACCGTCGCGTGGGCGTTCGAGGGCGCGGTCGGGGTCCCGGTGGATGCGGTCGTGATCCTGCTCGTCGTGGTCGCGAACGCCGCGCTCGGCGTCGTGCAGGAGGCGAAGGCGGCCGACGCGGTCGCGGCGCTGCGCGACATGACGGCCGTCGCCGTCACGGTCGTGCGCGACGGGCGCACCGAGCGGCTGCCGGCGGCGGCGCTCGTGCCGGGCGACCTGCTCGTGCTCGCCGAGGGCGACGCGGTCGGCGCCGACGCGCGGCTCGTCGCGGCGTCGTCGCTGCAGATCGCCGAGGCGGCCCTCACCGGCGAGTCGGCGCCCGTGACGAAGTCGCCCGCGACGCTGCCGTCGCCCGTGCCGCTCGGCGACCGCACCGACCTCGTCTTCAAGGGCACGGCCGTCACGCAGGGCTCGGGCCGCGCCGTCGTGACCGCCACCGGCATGCGCACCGAGATGGGGAGGGTCGCGGCGCTGCTCGCCGAGACCGAGCAGGAGCCGACGCCGCTGCAGCGCGAGATCCACCGGGTCGGCCGCACCCTCGGGGTCGCGGTCGTGGTGATCGCCGTCGTCGTCATGGTCGCGGTGGGCGCGACGAGCGGCATCGGCTCGGTGCAGGCTGCGGTCGACGTGCTGCTCATCGGCGTCTCGCTCGCGGTCGCGGCGGTGCCCGAGGGGCTGCCCGCGATCCTGTCGGTGGTGCTGTCGATCGGGGTGCAGGCGATGAGCCGGCGCGGCGCGATCGTGAAGTCGCTCTCGTCGGTCGAGACGCTCGGCTCGGCGACCGTCATCTGCTCCGACAAGACCGGCACGCTCACGCGCAACGAGATGACGATGCTCAAGGTGCGCACGCGCTCGGGCGTCGCCGACATCTCGGGCGTCGGCTACGCGCCCGACGGCGAGGTGCTCGTCGACGGCCGCCCGCTGCTCGCGCAGGACGCGGCGCTCGACCTGCGGGAGGAGGACATCGTCGTGCTCTCGGGCGGCACGCTCGCATCGAACGCCGAGGTGCGACAGGCGGAGGACGGCACGTGGGAGGTCGTGGGCGACCCGACCGAGGCGGCGTTCGTGGTGGCGGAGCGGAAGGCAGGCCTCGCCGAGCGGCGCCGCGAGCGCTTCGCCCGCATCGGCGAGGTGCCGTTCACCTCGGAGCGCAAGCTCATGTCGGTCGTCGTCGAGGATCGCGAGCACCGCGACGGGGCCGGCGGGCCCCTGCCCGTGCTCATCGCGAAGGGCGCGCCCGACGTGCTGCTCGAGCGCTGCTCGCGCGTGCGGCAGGGGCTCGAGACGGCGGCGCTGACCGACGAGGACCGCGCCCTCGTGCACGCCGACGTCGCGGCGATGTCGGCGGATGCGCTGCGCACGCTCGCCGTCGCCTACCGGCCGCTCACGCGCGCCGAGCTCGCGGCCGCGACCGGGCCGGACGGCGCGATCGACGCCGCGGCCGGTCTCGCCCTCGAGCGCGACCTCATCCTCGTCGGCACGGTCGGCATCATCGACCCGCCCCGCGCCGAGGCGGCGCGGGCGATCGACGAGGCCCGGCGCGCCGGTGTGCGCGTCGTCATGATCACCGGCGATCACCCTGCCACGGCGCTGCGCATCGCCCGCGACCTCGGCATCGGCGGTGACCGGGCGCTCACGGGCGCCGACCTCGACGGGCTCGACGCGGATGCGCTCGCGCGCGCCGTCGAGGAGGTCTCGGTCTTCGCGCGGGTCGCCCCCGAGCACAAGCTGCAGCTCGTCGAGGCGCTGCAGCGGCGCGGCCACGTCGTGGCGATGACGGGCGACGGCGTGAACGACGCGCCGGCGCTCAAGCGCGCCGACATCGGCGTCGCGATGGGCATCACCGGCACCGAGGTCTCGAAGGAGGCCGCCGCGATGATCCTCACCGACGACGACTTCTCGACCATCGTCGCGGCGATCCGCCAGGGGCGCGTGATCTTCGGCAACATCCGCAAGTTCCTCCGCTACCTGCTGTCGTCGAACATGGGCGAGGTGCTGACGATGCTGCTCGGCGTGCTGCTCGCCGGGTTCCTCGGGCTGAGCGGCCAGGGCGAGGAGATCGTCGTGCCGCTGCTCGCGACCCAGATCCTCTGGATCAACCTCGTCACCGACTCCGGCCCCGCGCTCGCGATGGGCGTCGACCCCGAGACGGAGGACGTGATGGCGCGCGCCCCGCGCCGGCCCGAGCAGCGGGTGATCGACGGCCGCATGTGGGGCTGGATCCTCGCGATGGGCGCGGCGATGGCCGCGGTGACGCTGCTGGCCCTCGACATCCACCTGCCGGGCGGCCTCGTCGACGGCGACGCCGGCGTCGAGACGGCGCGCACGGCGGCCTTCACGACGCTCGTGCTCGCGCAGCTCTGCAACGCGCTCAACGCGCGCTCCGAGACCGCCTCGGCCTTCCGCGGCCTGCTCGCCAACCGCTGGCTGTGGGCGGCGATCGCCTTCGGCGTCGTCACGCAGGTGCTGGTCGTGCACGTGCCGCTGCTCCAGGCTGCCTTCGGCACCGCGTCCCTCTCGCCCGGCCAGTGGCTGCTGTGCCTCGCGCTCGCCTCCTGCGTGCTCTGGATCGACGAGCTGCGCAAGCTCGTGGTGCGGGCTTGGGGGCGGGCAGGGATGCGTCACGCCCACGGGCGCTGACGGCCCTCACCTGCGGCTATGGTCGGAAGCGGTGCGCGCCGGCGCGCCCTTCCCATGCACACAACGAGGTGAACCATGCCGAACGCCCCTGCAGAGACCCGCGAATCGGGCGCCCCGCTCGCCCGCGCGATGCGGCCCATCAACACCGTCGTCGAGCGCTGGATCCCCTCCGCGCTCGTCTTCGCGATCATCCTGACGCTCGTCGTCGCGCTGCTCGCGCTGACGGTCACGCAGACGAACCCCGTCGACCTCGTCGTCGGCTGGGGCGACGGCCTGTCGGGCCTGCTCGCCTTCATGACGCAGATGGCGCTCATCCTGCTGCTCGGCCACATGCTCGCGAACACCCGGCCCGTGCGCCGCCTGCTCACGCACCTCGCCGCACTGCCGCAGACGCCCGTGCAGGCCTACCTGTTCGTCTTCGTCATCGCCGCCGTCGCATCCCTCATCACCTGGGGCCTCGGCCTCGTCGTCGGCGGCCTGCTCGCCCGCGAGGTCGCGGCCTCGGGCAAGGAGCGGGGCCTGCGCCTCCACTTCCCGATGCTCGTCGCGGCCGGCTTCTCCGGCTTCGTCGTCTGGCACATGGGCTACTCGGGCTCCGGCCCGCTCACGGCCGCCACGCCAGACTCGTTCATCGCCGAGCACCTCGGCGGCCAGGTGATCCCGGTCTCCGAGACGACCTTCGCGCTGCCGAACATCATCGGCGCGGTCGCGACGATCGTCGCCGTCGCGGTGGCGCTGTCGCTCGTCGCGCCGCGCGGCTCCGACCGCATCGTCGAGCTGCAGTTCGACGCCCGCGAGCAGCTCGTCGAGCACGAGGAGGAGGTCGTCACGCCCGCCGACCGCATCGACGCGAGCCGCGTCGTCACGCTCATCGTCGGCGCCGCGCTCACGCTCTACCTCGTCGTGCACTTCGTGCAGGGCGGCACGATCACGCTCGACATCGTCAACTGGTCGTTCCTCGCGCTCATCTTCCTGCTGGTGCGCAACCCGTTCGAGATCATCCGCCTCACGAAGGAGGCCGCCTCGAACGTGGGCGAGATCCTGCTGCAGTTCCCGCTCTACGCGGGCATCCTCGGCATGATGACGTCGTCCGGGCTCATCCAGGTGCTGTCGGATGCGTTCGTCGCGATCGCGAACCCGGTCACGTTCGGCGTGCTGGCGCTGCTGTCAGCCGGGCTCGTGAACTTCTTCGTGCCGTCGGGCGGCGGGCAGTTCGCGGTGCAGGCGCCGATCCTGCTCGACGCCGCCGAGCGCATCGGCGTCGACCCCGCGATCCCGATCATGGCGGTCGCGTACGGCGACCAGTGGACGAACATGATCCAGCCGTTCTGGGCGCTGCCGCTGCTCGCGATCGCGGGGCTGAAGATGCGCGACATCCTCGGCTACACGACCGTGACGCTCATCGCATCCGGCCTCGTCTTCGCGGCGGTGCTGGTCATCTGGTCGCTCTGACGCACTGACGCGCTGACGAGGCACGCTGGCCCTCTCCGCTCCGGAGGGGGCCGGCGGCGTCTGTGCAGCAGCCGCGCGCCGGGCGCTCAGCGGCGGTGCTGCAGCAGCGAGTTCAGCGTGAGCGACGTCTTCGAGAGCGAGCTGGTCGCGAGCGACGAGCGGGTGAGCGAGGAGCCGCGGCGGCGGATGCGCTCGTTGTCGGCGAGGTCGAGGCGGCCGATGAGGGCGGTCACCTCGTCGGAGGGGTTCGGCAGCTGGCGCTGCTGCACCCGCGCGGCCTCATCGATCCCCGCCTGGCGCACGCGGTCGGCCGCCTGCCGCCCGGCGTCCTGCAGCTGGCCCACCTGCTGCTGCACGCGCGAGTCGACCTGGCGCCGCAGCTGCTCGATGCGCGCGAGCCGGTCGGAGCCCGGCGCCTGCTGCGGCTGCGGCTGGCGCTGCTGGCCCTGGTACGCGGCCTGGCCCTGGTAGCCCTGCTGGCCCTGGTAGCCCTGCTGGCCCTGACCCGGGTAGCCCTGCTGCCCCTGGCCCTGCCGCTGAGGCTGCGGCTGCGGCTGGCGCGGGGCCTGCGGGCGCGGCTGCTGCGGCCGCTGCTGCGGCGACGCGTGCACCTGCGGCTGCGCTCCGGAGCGTCGCGCGCGCTCGCCCTCGACCTCGCGCGCCGCTGCCTCGATGCGCTCGCGCCATGACTGCGGCACCGCGTTCTGCAGGTGCTCGGCCTGCCCGACCGCCTCGCCGTAGCGCTGCCCGGCCTCCCGCCGCACCTGCTGCACGCCGCCGCGCACCTGCTCGCGCGCCCGCTGGCCGGCGCCGCGCAGCACGCCGCGCAGCGACGTGAAGCCGCCCCGCACCATCGCGAGGCCGATGATCGATGCGGCCGCCGACAGGATGAGCGGGATGAACGCGGTGTCGAAGGCGCTCTCGATCCCGACGACGAGCGCCGACTGGCCGATCCAGCCGATCCACTGCAGCAGGCCCGGCACGCCGTTGAACAGCAGGATGGCGCCGATCACCATCGTGACGAGGGGACCGATGAACCCCTGCGGGCGGACGACCTGAGCCATGGGTTCAGTATGGCCCTCCGCACCTGCGCGCGACGGGCGGATGCGCGGGTCGGTGGCGACCCTCGCCGGCGGGTCAGCCCGCGGTCGGGCGCACGAGCGGCAGCCACGGCGAGACGTCGGCGCGCACGCCCGAGGCGCGCACCGCGCCGCGACCCACCGCATCCGCCCACGCCTCGCCGCCGGTCGCGAGCGCGAGCCAGGTCGCGGCGTCGGTCTCGACCACGTTGGGGGGCGTGCCGCGAGTGTGCCCGGGGCCCTCGACCGCCTGCACGGCGCCGAACGGCGGCACGCGCACCTCGACCGACTTGCCGGGCGCCCGCTCGGCGAGGCACTGCAGCGTGTAGCGCACCGCGAGCGCCCGCTCGGCGCGCCCGGCGTCGGGCGCGAGCGCGGCGCGCACCGCGTCGGTGCCGTCGAGATCGGGGATGCGCCTGGCCACGTCCGACAGGCTAGCCGCGGCCGGCGACGTGGTCGCCGGGTGACCGCCGGGCTCCCTCATCGCCGATGCATCGAGCCCGTCGGCCCGGCGGGCTCGCCGCGTTCGTAGAATGGGCGCGTGCGGATCCTGGTACTCGGCAGCGGCGCGCGTGAGCACGCCATCATCGCGGCACTCCTCGAGGAGGGCGGCCACGAGATCACGGCCGCGCCCGGCAACGCCGGGATCGGCGTCGAGGTCGAGGCGGTGCGCGTCGACATCAAGGACCCGCAGCTCGTCACCGACCTCGCCGTCGACGGCGGCTTCGACCTCGTCGTCATCGGCCCCGAGGCGCCCCTCGTCGCGGGCGTCGCCGACGCCCTCAAGCAGTCAGGCGTGCCGGTCTTCGGCCCCACGAGGGCGGCCGCCGCCATCGAGGGCTCGAAGTCGTTCGCGAAGGCGGTCATGGCGCGGGCCGGCGTGCCGACGGGCTCCGACACCACGGCCGTGACGCTCGACGACGTGCGGGCCGCGCTCGACGCATCCGCTCCCCCGTGGGTGCTGAAGGCCGACGGGCTCGCCGCCGGCAAGGGCGTCATCGTCACCGACGACCGCGCCGCGGCCGAGGCGCACGCCGAGGCGTTCCTGCCCGACGGCCCCCTGCTGATCGAGGAGTACCTCGCCGGGCCCGAGGTGAGCCTGTTCGTGCTCACCGACGGCGAGCACGCCGTGCCGCTCGCGCCCGCGCAGGACTTCAAGCGCCTCGGCGACGGCGACACCGGCCCCAACACCGGCGGCATGGGCGCCTACTCGCCGCTGCCGTGGCTCGCCGAGCGCTTCGGCAGCGAGCAGGCCTTCGTCGACGAGGTCGTCGAGACGGTCGCGCTGCCCACGATCCGCGCGATGGCCGAGGCGGGCACGCCCTTCACCGGCCTGCTGTACTGCGGCCTCATCGTCACCGACGACGGCGTGAAGGTCATCGAGTTCAACGCGCGCTTCGGCGACCCCGAGACGCAGGTGGTGCTGCCCCGCATCGAGTCGGGACTGGCGGATGCGCTGCTGGCGGCCGCGAACGGATCCCTCGGGTCGGCCGCGCCGCTCGTGTGGCGCGACTCGGCGGCGGTGGCCGTGGTGCTCGCGAGCGAGGGCTACCCGGGCGACCCCATCACGGGCCGCCTCATCACCGGCGTCGAGGATGCCGAGCAGCTCGAGGGCGTGCGGGTGCTGCACGCCGCCACCGGCCGCGGGGAGCAGGGCCTGACCGCCACCGGCGGCCGTGTGCTCAACGTCGTCGGCACCGGCGCGACGCTCGCCGAGGCGCGCGAGCGCGCCTATGCGGGGCTCGGCAGGATCTCGCTCGAGGGCGGGCAGTCGCGCTCCGACATCGCCGCCCGGGCATGACCGGGCTCGACGGCTGGGAGCTCGCCTACTCGGGCAAGGTGCGCGACCTCTACGTGCCGGTCGGCACCGAGCTCGCGACCGCGCCCGAGATGCTCATGGTGGCCTCCGACCGCGTCTCGGCCTTCGACCAGGTGCTCGAGCCCGCGATCCCCGGCAAGGGCGAGCTGCTGACGACGCTGACGCGCTGGTGGATCGACCGGCTGGCCCTCCCGTCGCAGCTCGCGCCCGACGCCGACGCCCGCACCCCGGACGCTGTGCGCGGCCGCGCGATGCTCGTGCGCACGCTCGACATGCTCCCGGTCGAGTGCGTCGTGCGCGGCCGCGTCACCGGCTCGGGCCTCAAGGAGTACCGGCAGGTCGGCTCGATCTCGGGCGTCGCGCTGCCGGCCGGCCTCGAGGACGGCGATGCGCTGCCCCAGCCGATCTACACGCCGGCCTGGAAGGCGCCGCAGGGCGAGCACGACGAGAACGTCTCGTTCGAGCGCACGGTCGAGCTGGTCGGCGCCGACGACGCGGCCGCGATCCGCGACCTCGCGCTGCGCGTGTACGCGCAGGGCGCGTCGATCGCGGCCGAGGCGGGCGTCGTGCTCGCCGACACGAAGCTGGAGTTCGGCCGCGACCGGGACACCGGTGAGCTGGTGCTCGCCGACGAGGTGCTCACCTCCGACTCGTCGCGGTACTGGGACGCCGCGGCGCTCGATCAGGGCCGCGTGGAGTCGTTCGACAAGCAGATCGTGCGCGACTGGCTCGCCGCGAACTGGGACGGTGCGGGCGAGGCTCCCCGGCTGCCCGCCGACGTCGTCGAGCGGACGGCGGCGCGCTACCGGGAGCTCATCGAGCGGTTGACCGGGTCGCCGCGCGTCGAGTAGCGGCTGCGTCGACGAGCGGCGGGGATCTCGATACGCCCGACTGCGTCGGGCTACTCGATCAGCGGGGTGGAGCGTCGGGCTACTCGGTCAGCGGGGTGGAGTGAGTCCGTCGGGCTGCTCGATCAGCGGGCGGGCGCTCAGACCTCGGGCGCGTTCCAGGTGTCGCAGGCGCCGACGCCCTCGTTGAAGCCGCGCGCCAGCCAGTTCATGCGCTGCTCGCTCGAGCCGTGCGTCCAGCCCTCGGGGTTGACGCCGCCGCCGCCCATCTCCTGCAGCGCGTCGTCGCCGATCGTGTGCGCCGCGTTCAGGGCGTCGTTCATCTCCTGCTGGGTCGGCTCGACGAGCACCGGCGCGCCGCCGTCGTCGTCGGTCGTCTGCGAGGCGCCCGCGATCCAGGCGCCCGCGTAGCAGTCGGCCTGCAGCTCGCTGCGCACGGCCGACGACTGCGGGCCGGAGTCGCCCTGCTGCACGCGCTCGAGCTGGCCGGTGATGTTCTGCACGTGGTGGCCCCACTCGTGCGCGAGCACGTAGAGCTGCGCGAGCGTGCCGCCGGAGGCGCCGAACTGCTCGCGCATCTGCTGGAAGAACGTGGTGTCGATGTAGATCGCCTGGTCGGGCGGGCAGTAGAACGGGCCCACCGCGCTCGTCGCGGCACCGCATCCGGTCTCGACCTGCCGGTCGAACAGCATCACGCGCGGGTCGGCGTACTCGATGCCGTTGGCGCTCGCCGTCTCGGTCCAGAAGCGCGACATGGAGTCGGCCCCGCCCTCCATGCGGCACGTGACGTTGGCGGGGTCGTTGGCGTCCTCGCCGGTGCAGCCCGTGACCTCCTCTCCCTGCGACTGGCCCTGCGAGGGCGGGCTCGCGTCCTGCGGCGCGAGGCCCGTGAGGTCGACGCCGAAGAACATCGACGCGAGCACGAGGATGAGCGTGAGGATGCCGCCGCCGCCGACGGCGATCGCACCGCCGCCGCCTCGACCGCCGCCGCCGCGGCTGACCGTGGAGGTGTCGAAGTTGGCATCGCCCCTGAACGTCATAGCGCACACAGTAGCCCGGGATCCCGCCCGTCGGCCGGGAACGTGCTCCGACCCTCGGCGGCGCGCGGCGCATCCGTAGAATGGGAGGGCACCCCCACCCGACTGCTACCGCAGGGAGCGACCCATGGCCCTCATCGTCGTCGACGTCATGCCGAAGGCAGAGATCCTCGATCCGCAGGGCAAGGCGGTCACCCGCGCGCTCGCGCGGCTCGGCCACGAGGCGGTCGGCGAGGTGCGCGTCGGCAAGCGCTTCGAGCTCACGGTCGACGGCGAGGTGACGGACGCGCTGCTCGAGCAGGTGCGCACGGTCGCCGACGAGGTGCTCGCGAACACCGTGATCGAGGACGTCGTGGGCGTGCACGTCGTCGAGGAGGCCACCCGATGAGGGTCGGCGTCATCACCTTCCCCGGCACGCTCGACGACCGCGACGCCCAGCGGGCCGTGCGGCTCGCCGGCCACGAGCCGATCGCGCTGTGGCACGGGGAGCACGACCTGCACGGCGTCGACGCGCTCGTGCTGCCGGGCGGCTTCTCGTACGGCGACTACCTGCGCTGCGGCGCGATCGCCGCGCGCTCGCCGATCATGACCGAGGTCGTCGAGGCGGCCGAGCGCGGCATGCCCGTGCTCGGCATCTGCAACGGCTTCCAGATGCTGGCGGAGGCCCGGCTGCTGCCGGGCGGGCTCGTGCGCAACGAGACGGGCCTGTTCGTGCGCCGCGACCAGCGGCTGCGCGTCGAGCGCACCTCGACCGCGTGGACGAACCGCTTCGAGCCGGGCCAGGAGATCGTCATCCCGCTGAAGAACGGCGAGGGGCGCTTCGTGGCGACGCCCGACGAGGTCAAGCGCATCGAGGACGAGGGCCTCGTCGCGTTCCGCTACCTGGGCGAGAACCCGAACGGCTCGGTCGACGACATCGCGGGCCTCACGAACGCCGCGGGCAACGTCGTGGGCCTCATGCCGCACCCCGAGCACGCGGTCGAGCTCGGCTTCGGCCCCACGACCACGCGCATGAAGGCGGGCCTCGACGGGCTCGACATCTTCAAGTCGGCGCTGGAGTCGGTCGCGGCCTGACGCGATCGAGGCGCGGGTGTAGCCTGTCTACATGACGCCCGCCACCGCATCCGCCACCGGTCTCACGCCGAAGCGCGCCTACCGCTTCCTCGCGATCGCCGAGGCCGTCACCTGGACGCTGCTGATCGTCGCGATGGTGGCGAAGTACGCCTTCCAGGTGGATGCGCTCGTGCCGATCGCGGGACCGATCCACGGGTTCGTCTTCCTCGCCTACGGCGCCATGCAGCTCGTCGTGGGACGCAACCAGCGCTGGGCGGCCGGCACCGTGCTGCTCGGCATCGCCAGCGCGGTCGTGCCCTACGCGACCATCCCGTGGGAGCGCCGGCTTGAGCGCCGCGGCGCGCTCGAGGGCGCCTGGCGCACCGAGGCCACCGACGACCCGCGCGACGCGAGCCCGCTCGACCGGGCGTTCCGGTGGGGCATCGCGCATCCCGTGCTGCTCGTCGCGATCGCCCTCGTGCTCGTCGCCGCCGCCTTCGCCGCGCTGCTGACCGCGGGACCGCCCGACGAGTGGTTCGCCTGACGTCGCCGCCCGCCCGCGCGGCCCGGCGCATCCGCCCGCTCGGTAGGATCGAGGGACCGCCGAGCTGACCTCCTGAGGAGCGCTGTGACCACCACTCGTCCGCCCCGCGACACCGTCGAGGTCGCCGCCAGCACCCCGGAGCGCGAGCAGCCGTTCGCCGCGCTCGGCCTGAAGCCCGACGAGTACGAGCAGATCCGCGGGATCCTCGGCCGCCGGCCCACCAGCGCCGAGCTCGCGATGTACTCGGTGATGTGGAGCGAGCACTGCTCCTACAAGTCGTCGAAGAAGCACCTGCGCACCTTCGGGCAGAAGGTCACGCCCGAGATGCGCGAGCGGCTGATGGTGGGCATGGGCCAGAACGCGGGCGTCATCGACGCCGGCGAGGGCTGGGCCGTCACCTTCAAGATCGAGTCGCACAACCACCCGTCGTTCGTCGAGCCCTTCCAGGGCGCCGCGACGGGCGTCGGCGGCATCGTGCGCGACATCATCTCGATGGGCGCGCGCCCCGTCGCCGTCATGGACGCGCTGCGCTTCGGCGCCATCGACCACCCCGACACCGCCCGCGTCGTGCACGGCGTCACGAGCGGCATCTCCTTCTACGGCAACTGCCTGGGCCTGCCGAACATCGGCGGCGAGACCGTCTTCGACGCCGTCTACCAGGGCAACCCGCTCGTCAACGCGCTCGCCGTCGGTGTGCTGCGCCACGAGGACCTGCACCTCGCCAACGCCACGGGCATCGGCAACAGGGTCGTGCTCTTCGGCGCCCGCACGGGCGGCGACGGCATCGGCGGCGCCTCGATCCTCGCCTCCGAGTCGTTCGACGACGAGGGCCCCGCCAAGCGGCCCGCCGTGCAGGTGGGCGACCCGTTCGCCGAGAAGGTGCTCATCGAGTGCTGCCTCGAGCTCTACGCCGCGGGCGTCGTCGAGGGCATCCAGGACCTCGGCGCGGCCGGCATCTCGTGCGCCACGAGCGAGCTCGCCGCCAACGGCGACTCGGGCATGCGGGTCGAGCTCGACCACGTGCTGCTGCGCGACCCCACGCTCACGGCCGAGGAGATCCTCATGTCGGAGTCGCAGGAGCGCATGATGGCGATCGTCGCGCCCGAGAAGCTCGACGAGTTCCTCGCGATCACCGGCAAGTGGGATGTCGAGACGAGCGTGCTCGGCGAGGTCACCGGCGACGGCCGGCTCGTCATCACGCACTCGGGCGAGGTGATCGTCGATGTCGACCCCAAGACGGTCGCGATCGACTCCCCCGTCTACGACCGCCCGATGGAGCGGCCCGAGTGGCAGGACGCGCTGCAGGCCGACAGCGCCGCTGCGCTGCCGCGGGTGTCGGGCAGCGCGCTCGGCGACCAGCTGCTCGCCCTCACCGGCTCGCCCAACCTTGCCGACGCATCCTGGATCACCGAGCAGTACGACGACTACGTCCTCGGCAACACCGCGCTCTCGATGCCCGACGACGCGGGCATGGTGCGCATCGACGAGGAGTCGGGGCTCGGCTTCGCCGTGGCCGTCGACGCGAACGGCCGCTACTGCCAGCTCGACCCGCGCGAGGGCGCGAAGCTCGCGCTCGCGGAGGCCTACCGCAACGTCGCCGTCTCGGGCGCGACGCCCGTGGGCGTCAGCGACTGCCTGAACTTCGGCAACCCCGAGATCCCGGCCGTCATGTGGCAGTTCGCCGAGGCGGTCGACGGGCTCGCCGACGGCTGCGTCGAGCTCGGGATCCCGGTCACGGGCGGCAACGTGTCGTTCTACAACCAGACCGGCGAGACGCAGATCCACCCGACGCCCGTCGTCGGCGTGCTCGGCATCATCGACGACGTCGACCGCCGCCTGCCCTCCGGCTGGCAGGACGACGGCCAGGCGCTCTTCCTGCTCGGCACCACCCGCGACGAGCTCGACGGCTCGGCGTGGGCGGGCGCCGTGCACGACCACCTGGGCGGTCTGCCGCCTCGGGTCGACCTCGCCGCGGAGAAGGCGCTCGCCGGCCTCATGCAGGGCATCGCCTTCGAGGGCCTCGCGACCGCCGCGCACGACCTCTCGGAGGGCGGCCTCGGCATGGCCGTCGTCGAGGGCGCGCTGCGCTTCGGGATCGGCGCCCGCATCTGGCTGTCGGGCATCACCGAGCGCGACGGCATCGACGAGACGGCGGCGCTGTTCTCGGAGTCGGGGGCGCGCGCGCTCGTCGCCGTCGCCCGCGAGGACGAGGTGAAGTTCACCGGCATGTGCGAGGCGCGGGGCGTGCCCGTGCTGCGGATCGGCGTCACCGACGCGACCTCCGGCGCGATCGAGATCCAGGATGTGGCGACGCTGCCGCTCGCCGAGCTGGGGGCCACGAGCCGCGCGACCATCCGGGGGCGCTTCGCCTGACGGGGGGCCACCCGCCGGGGCACGCTCGGCCGCCCGAACGCGGCGCGGCCGCGCGCTCCGCCGACCCGTTCCACCGATCGCGACCCGGTGCACCGGGTCTGTGAGGGTGGAACAGGTCGGCGAGGGGTCGACGTGTCGGAGGCGGGCGCCCGGCGAGCGTGTCAGGCGCGGGCGGTGAGGCGCGGTGGAGCCTATGCTTCGGGCATGGACCTCACCGTGCCGGCGATCAACGTCTTCGCCGTCGTGCTCGCCGCAGTCGCCGCGATGGTCGTCGGCGCCATCTACTACCACCCGAAGGTGCTCGGCACCCGCTGGATGCGCGCCATCGGCCACACGAGCGAGAGCGTCGCCGCGGGGCCCCGGCCCTGGGTCTACCCGCTGATCATCGTCTGCGCGCTCGTCACCGCGTGGGTGCTCGCGGGCGCGACCTGGATCTCGTTCGAGTTCTACGGCGGCAGCTTCCTCTGGAACGCGCTCATCACCGCCTGGATCCTCTTCATCGGCTTCACGCTCGCCCGAGTCGTCGTGCACGACGCGTTCGACCCGCGCGGCTTCCGCGTCACCGGCCACACGGCGCTCAACGAGGTGCTCGTGCTCACCGCGATGGCGCTCGTCATCGGCGTCTGGCCGCCCGCATGAGCGACGTGGTCCTGACCCTGGAGCGGTCGATCGACGCGCCGACGGATGTGGTGTGGCAGGTCCTCACGGATCTCGACGCCGCGCCGACGGTGCTGTCGGGCGTGACGAAGGTCGAGCGGCTCGCGGGCTCCGGCTACACGATCGGCACGCGCTGGCGCGAGACGCGCACGATGATGGGCCGCGAGGCGACCGAGGAGCTGGAGGTCGTCGGCATCGACCCAGGACGGTCGACGATGCTCGCCGCCGAGGCGCACGGCATGCGCTACCGCACCGAGTTCACGCTCGAGCCGGTCGGCGCGGGCACGCTGCTGCGGATGCGCTTCAGCGGCAGGTCCGAGACGCCCTCGTGGGCGCAGCGCCTGGCGGCGAAGCTGACCGCGCGGCTCGGGATGGCCGTGACGCGGAAGGCGATGCAGCAGGACCTCGACGACATCGCGGCGGCCGCGGAGGCGCGCTCCCGCGCGTAGCGCCGCTCGGGCGGCTGCCTACTCGGCGCCCGCGATCCGCTCGTGGTGGTGGATGACCTCGGCGATCACGAAGGTGATGAACTTCTGCGCGAACTCGGGGTCGAGCTCGGCGTCCTCGGCGAGCCGGCGCAGGCGCGCGATCTGCGTCGCCTCCCGCGAGGGGTCGGACGGCGGCATCCCGTGCTCCGCCTTCAGCTCGCCGACCGCCTGCGTCAGCTTGAAGCGCTCGGCCAGCGTGTGGATGAGCACCGCGTCGACGTTGTCGATGGAGCGTCGCAGGCGCTGCAGCTGGTCGTCGGGAGAGCTCATGCCTCCAGCCTAATTCGCGCGCCAGCGCAGCCGCGCCTCGAGCCCGCGCCGCACGCCGGGCCACTCGGGCTCGATGATCGAGTAGACGACCACGTCGCGCAGCGTGCCCTTGTAGACCTCATGGCTGCGCAGCACGCCGTCGCGCTTCGCGCCCAGCCGCTCGATCGCATCGCGCGACTGGCGGTTGTGCCACGACGTGCGGAACTCGACCGCGACGCATCCGAGCACGTCGAAGGCGCGCTCGAGCAGCAGCAGCTTGCTCGCGGGGTTGACGCCCGTGCCCTGCACCGACGGCGCCATCCACGTGGAGCCGATCTCCACGCGCGGCGTCGCGGCGTCGATGTGCATGAAGGTCGTCATGCCGACCGCCCGGCCGTCGACGACGATCGCCCACGGCGCCATCGACCCGGCCGCGAGCAGCCCGAGGCGCCGGTCGATCTCGGCCGCGACGCCCTCCGGCTCGGGCACCGACGTGTACCAGGCGCGCTGCCACAGATCCCCCTCGGCGGCCGCCTCGGCGAGCGCCGGGGCGTGGTCGTGCGACAGAGGCTCGAGCGAGACGAGCGGATGCGTCAGGACGGGTCGTTCGAGGATACTCACGTGCCCATTCTGGCGGGAGGGCCGTTGCCCGGTCCGCCGCCGCGTGCGAGCATGCGCGCATGGCCGTCGACTTCCCGCTCGCCGCGTCGGAGCTCGCGGCGCTCGTCGCTCGGGTGCCTGCCGACCGCCTCGACGGGCCCGGCCTCGGCGAGTGGACGCTGCGCGAGCTGATCGGCCACGCGTCGCGCGCGATCTCGACGGTCGGCGCCTACCTCGCGCTCCCCGCGCCGGCCGAGGCGACCGTCGGGTCGGCGGCGGAGTACCTCGAGGTCGTGCTGCGGCAGCGCGGCGACGACGAGGCGATCCTGCTGCGCGGACGAGCGGCGGGCGCCGAGCTCGGCGACGACCCCGCGGCTGCGATCGAGGCGCTCGCGGCCGCGGCGGCGGACGCGGTCGCCGCCGCGGGACCCGCGCGCATCGTCGCCGTGGGCGCGGCCGGTGACGCCGCGATGCGGCTCGACGAGTACCTCCGCACGCGCGTGTTCGAGCTGACGGTGCACGGCATCGACATCGCCGACGCGGCCGGCATCGCCTGGGCGCCGCCGCCGGCCCACGTGCTCGACGCCCTGCACCTGGCCGCAGCCAACGCATCCGCCCGCGGCGCCGGCGTCGAGGCGCTGCGGCTGCTCACCGGGCGGCGGCCGAGCACGGGGCTCGAGGGGGTGATGGCCGCCGGTCGGTAGGATCGTCGGGTTGTCTGATTCCGATGGAGGAACGCCCGTGACGCAGCTCCACCCGCACCTCGCGCCCGTGTACGACGAGGTGCTGCAGCGCAATCCTGGCGAGTCCGAGTTCCATCAGGCTGTCTTCGAGGTGCTCGAGAGCCTCGGCCCGGTGGTCACGAAGCGGCCCGACTACGTCGACGCGAACATCCTGCGCCGCATCGTCGAGCCCGAGCGGCAGATCATCTTCCGCGTGCCGTGGATCGACGACGCCGGCACGGTGCAGATCAACCGCGGCTTCCGGGTGCAGTTCAACTCGGCCCTCGGCCCGTACAAGGGCGGCCTGCGCTTCCACCCGAGCGTCTACCTCGGCATCATCAAGTTCCTCGGCTTCGAGCAGATCTTCAAGAACTCCCTCACCGGCCTGCCCATCGGCGGCGGCAAGGGCGGCAGCGACTTCGACCCCAAGGGCAAGTCGGATGCCGAGATCATGCGCTTCTGCCAGTCGTTCATGACCGAGCTGTCGAGCCACATCGGCCAGTACACCGATGTGCCCGCGGGCGACATCGGCGTGGGCGGCCGAGAGCTGGGCTTCATGTTCGGCCAGTACAAGCGCCTCACGAACGCCTACGAGTCGGGCGTGCTGACGGGCAAGGGCCTCACGTGGGGCGGCTCGCAGGTGCGCAAGGAGGCCACCGGCTACGGCACCGTCTACTTCCTCGACGAGGTGCTGCACGCCCGCGGCGAGGGCTTCGAGGGCAAGCGGGTCGTGGTCTCGGGCTCGGGGAACGTCGCGATCTACGCGATCGAGAAGGTGCACCAGCTCGGCGGCACGGTGATCGCGTGCAGCGACTCCTCCGGCTACGTCGTCGACGAGGCGGGCATCGACCTCACGCTGCTGCAGGACGTCAAGGAGGTGCGGCGCGGCCGCATCGCCGAGTACGCCGAGCGGCGGCCGGGAGCCTCGTTCCGCGAGGGCGGGTCGATCTGGTCGGTGCCGTGCGACATCGCCGTGCCGTGCGCGACCCAGAACGAGCTCGACGAGGACGACGCGGTCGCGCTCGTGCGCAACGGGTGCACCGTCGTCGGCGAGGGCGCCAACATGCCGACGACCCAGGCGGCGGCACGGGTGCTCGTCTCGGCCGGCGTGGCGTTCGCGCCGGGCAAGGCGGTGAACGCCGGCGGCGTCGCGACGAGCGCGCTCGAGATGCAGCAGAACGCGTCGCGCGACTCGTGGACGTTCGAGCACACCGATGAGCGCCTGCACGAGATCATGAAGGGCATCCACGACCGGTGCGCCGAGACGGCCGAGGAGTACGGCCGCCCGGGCGACTACGTGGCCGGGGCGAACATCGCCGGCTTCAACCGCGTCGCCGACGCGATGCTCGCGCTCGGCGTGATCTAGCCGCTCCTCGTGTCGAGCGGGGCGGATGCGCCCGAGCGGGCACGGCGCGCCGGCCCCGGTCGGGCGCATCCGCCCCAGTGGGGTTCCGCTCCGATGTGAACAGCGTTAACATCGCGCGCATGGTCACCATCGATGCCGACACTCCCGCCCCCGAGATCGTCGACCGCGAGCGCTGGCGCGCCGCGCGGCTCGCGCTGCTCGACCGCGAGAAGGCGCACACGCGCGAGGGCGACGCCATCGCCGCCGCGAGGCGCCGCCTGCCGATGACGGAGGTGCCGGGCGTCGAGCTCGTCGGGGAGGGCGGGACGGTCTCGCTCCTCGACGCCTTCGACGGCCGGCCGCAGCTGATCGTCTACAAGCACATGTGGCACCCGGGCCAGCCGTTCGAGGGGCAGTGCGAGGGGTGCACCGCATCGATCTGGGACTTCCACGACGCGTCGTACCTCAACGCCCGGGGCGTGTCGTTCGCCGTGCTGAGCAAGGGGCCGTGGGACGAGCTCGCGCCCTTCCGCGCCTTCATGGGCTACACGCATCCGTGGTTCTCGAACGCCGACGTCGACGACGCGATCCTCGGGCCGGAGGCCGAGGGCGAGTTCGTCGCGCTGCTGCGGCGGGGCGACCGCGTGTACGCGACGAACTGGATCACCGACCGCGGCTGCGAGCTCGCGATGAGCTCGCTGCGACTGCTCGACATGACCGCCTACGGCCGCCAGGAGGCGTGGGAGGACTCCCCCGCCGGCTGGCCGCAGGACCCGACCTTCAACGGCTGGCGCAAGGACGGGCGCCCCGTGCCGCAGTGGAGCCGTCCGGGCGCGACGCCGGTGGAGGCATCCGCGCACGAGCACTGAGCCGCACCCGCGCCCGCCTTGGCCCGACTGGGGCCGCTGCGCCCGACCGGGGCCGGCGCGCCAGCCCCGCTCGGGCGCAGGCGCCCCAACGGGCATGCCCACCCATCCCACCGAAAGGCACTCCATGACGGCGATGTCGCTCTACATCTGGTTCCCCGGCACGGCCCGCGACGCCCTGCAGCACTACCAGCAGGTGTTCGGCGGCGAGCTCGTGCTGCACACGCTCGTCGACATGGGGCGCACCGACGGCCCACCCGATGCGATCGGCCACGGCATGCTGTCGGGGCCCGTCTCGCTCTTCGGCACCGATGCGGTCGGCGACGACGAGCCGGTCAGCGTGCGCGGCATGAGCGTCGCCCTGCTCGGCACGGCCGATCCGACGACGCTGACCCGCTGGTTCGCCGCGCTCGCCGAGGGGGGCATGGTGCTCGACGCACTGCAGGAGCGCCCGTGGGGCGCGAGCGACGGGCAGGTCGTCGACCGCTTCGGGATCCGCTGGCTGATCGGCTTCGAACCGGAAGCGGCCTGACGGCCCCTGCAGTCCGCCTCAGTCGATGAGGTCGTGCACCTGGATGATCGCGTCGCGATCGGCGCCCACGCCGATCGCCGAGATGCGCGAGCCCGAGCGCTCCTCGAGGAAGCGCACGTACGCCTGAGCGTTCGCAGGCAGCTCCGAGAACTCGCGCGCGCCCGAGATGTCCTCGCTCCAGCCGGGCAGCGACTCGTAGATCGGCTTCGCGTGGTGGAAGTCGGACTGCGAGACGGGCATCTCGTCGACGCGCTGGCCGTCGACCTCGTAGGCGACGCAGACCGGGATCGACTCGATGCCCCTGAGCACGTCGAGCTTCGTCAGCACGATGTCGGTGAGCCCGTTGATGCGCGAGGCGTAGCGGGTGATGACGGTGTCGTTCCAGCCGCAGCGGCGCGGGCGGCCGGTGGTGGTGCCGAACTCGAAGCCGTTCTTGCGCAGCAGCTCGCCCCACTCGTCGAAGAGCTCGGTGGGGAACGGGCCGGCGCCGACGCGCGTCGTGTACGCCTTCACGATGCCGATGACGCGGTCGAGGCGGTTCGGCGCGACGCCCGAGCCCGCGGCGGCGCCCGCGGAGGTCGCGGTCGACGAGGTGACGAACGGGTACGTGCCGTGGTCGATGTCGAGCATCGTCGCCTGGCCGGCCTCGAAGACGACGGTCTGGCCGGCGTCGAGCGCCTCGGCGAGCTCGAGGCCCGTGTCGCCGACCATCGGGCGCAGGCGCTCGACGTAGGAGGTGAGGTCGTCGAAGATCTCGTCAGATGAGACGGAGCGGCGGTTGTAGACCTTGGCGAGCAGGTGGTTCTTGGTGTCGAGGGCGCCGTCGATCTTCTGGCGGAGGATCGACTCGTCGAAGAGGTCCTGCACGCGGATGCCGACGCGGTTGATCTTGTCGGCGTAGGCCGGGCCGATGCCGCGGCCGGTGGTGCCGATGGAGCGCTTGCCGAGGAAGCGCTCGGTGACCTTGTCGAGGGTGCGGTGGTAGTCGGTGATGATGTGCGCGTTCGCCGAGATGCGCAGCTTCGACACGTCGACGCCGCGGGCCGAGAGCGCCTCGAGCTCGTGGAAGAGCACCTCGAGGTCGATGACCACGCCGTTGCCGATCACGGGCGTGACGCCCTCGGTGAGGATGCCCGACGGCAGCAGGTGCAGCGCGTACTTCTCGTCGCCGACGACGACGGTGTGGCCGGCGTTGTTGCCGCCGTTGAACTTCACGACGTAGTCGGTGCGGCTGCCGAGCAGGTCGGTGGCCTTGCCCTTGCCCTCGTCGCCCCACTGGGCGCCGACGATGACGATTCCTGGCATGGGGCATCCCTTCGACGGGTTCGCGTACACCCCACCCTATCGAGCGGGACGAGCGGGTCCGCCGAGCCGGGCGGCGGTGCGCCCGGCCCGGCGGACCGAGCGGCGATCAGCCCTGCGCGGCCTGGTAGGCCGACTGGATGACGCTGCCCCAGTACGGGCCGTACATGACGTCCTTCACCGAGCGGTAGCCGAAGCTGTTCACGGAGTTCTGCATGCCGGTCGGGCCGGAGCCGATGAACCACGGGCCGCCGGAGGAGCCGCCGGTCATGTTGCACGGGATGCCCTGCGACTGCGTGCCGCCGATGGTGTCGGCCGTGGCGGTGCCGGAGCACGACTGCAGCGTCTGGCCGTCGAACGGCCGGGCGGCCGGGTAGCCGTAGGCCGTGTAGGACAGGCCGCGCGGCTGGTTGAACGCGACGCCGGATGCTCCGACGGTGTCGGCGAGCGTGCTGGTCGACCCGGCAGGGCTCGCGACGACCGCGAAGGCGGTGTCGTAGTCGATGTCGCCCTGCGTGACCCACGCCGTGGGCGCGTGCAGCTCGGTCGCCGACCACACGCCGTAGGGCGTCTGGCCGTTCTGGTAGGCCGGCGCGAACGCCCAGTTGGTCGCGTAGGCGCCCGGGCCCTCGTTCACGCAGTGCGCGGCGGTGGAGACGGTGCGCTCGTTGGCAGCGACCACCGAGTTGCCCGAGCAGACGTAGTCCACGCCGCCGAGCGTGAAGAACACCTTGCCGATGTGCGCGACCGCGACGGGGCCGGAGGGCGCGGGCCGCGCGTTGGTCTGCGGGGCGCGGCCGGTGCGCGCGTCGGGCCGCCCGGCCTCGACGGGGCGGCCGGATGCGTGCTGCCCGCCCGTGACGAGGCCGTCGGCGTCGACCGCGGCCTCCATCCGCTCGGCCGTCCAGTAGGCGGCGGTGGAGCTCGGCGACGAGGGCACCGCGTGGTGGTCGACCCCGGACGGCGGGCCGGCGGTCGCGGTCTGGGCGCCGCCGAGCGCGAGCGACGCGGCGGCGACCGCGGTCGTGAGCCACAGGAGGGCGCGGCGGGAGCGCCTGCCGGCGCCGGTGGAGGTGGAGGTGGGCTGGTGGTGCATGGGTGCCTGCTTCGGTGCGGTGGTCGCCGGCGCGGGTTCGGGCTCAGCGTTGGCCCAGAGTCAACCAAAGATCTGCTCAAGCGTCGAGGGTTCTTCCGCATCGCGCTCGCGCGTACGATGACGGCATGCGTCCAGCAGCAGCGACGCCCCTGCGGCGTGAGGAGGTCGTCGGCGGCACCCCCGCCGGCGGCAGGTAGCAGCCGCGCCCGGAACGCGCTCCCGCGCCGACCGGCTCGCGGCGCCGCGGTCGACCGCCCTCCCGAGGAGGGCCGTCCCGCCGTGCCCTCCCACACCCATCCGCCGGCGACCGCAGCGCTCGCCGGCCTCTCGAGAGGCGATCCCTCATGCTGCCCATCACCGCCCAGGACCTCCGCGGCGCGTTCGTGAACGCGAGCCGCAAGGAGGTCTCCAGCATCACCCTGCCCGACTGGTTCGACGACGCCGACTGGGGCTCGCTCGACTACCTCGGGTGGCGCGACCCGAAGATCGCGCGCCGTGCCTACGTCATCCTGCCGACGCTCGACGGCGACCCGGTCGGCGTGCTGCTGCGCCGCGCCGACGCCGCGCCGCGCGCCCGCGCGCAGTGCACGTGGTGCCAGGACGTGCGCCTGCCGAACGACGTCGTCTTCTACAGCGCCAAGCGCGCCGGCGCGGCGGGCCGCAGCGGCAACACCGTGGGCACGCTCGTGTGCGAGGAGTTCGAGTGCTCGCAGAACGTGCGCCGGCTGCCGCCGCTCGCCTACGAGGGCTACGACCTCGAGGCCGCGCGGCTGCGGCGCATCGACGAGCTGCGGATGCGCGCGACCGGCTTCGCCGAAACGGTCGCGCGGGAGCGCTGACGATCGAGCTCGGTGCGGTCTGCACCGCGCCGCCGGGAGCGCCGCGCTACCTGCCGGCCTCGCGCATGCGCCCGAGCTGGTGGCGCAGCGACTGCTCGAGCTGCGGCCGGCGGAAGCGGTGCCCGAGCTCCTGCAGCCGCTCGGGCACGACGCGCTGGTCGGCGAGCGCGAGCTCGCGCATGCCCTGCTCGCCGAGCACCACGCGCGGCCCGAGGGCCGGCGTCGGCAGCAGCGCCGGCCGGTGCAGCACGCGCGCGAGCGTGCGGGCGTACTCGCCCTGCTGCACGGGCTCGGGCGCGACGGCGTTGACCGGCCCCGAGAGCCGCTCGTCGACGAGCGCCCGGTGGTAGACGTCGACGAGGTCGTCGAGGTCGATCCACGACTGCCAGTGCTCGCCGCCCGCGAGCGGGCCACCGAGCCCCGCCTCGTAGAGCGGCCGCAGCACCATGAGCACGCCGCCGCGCGGCGTCTGCACGAGCCCGGTGCGCACCTGCACCGTGCGCACGCCCGCCTCGGCGGCCGGCTGCGTCTCGGCCTCCCAGTCGACGACGACGCGCGCGAGGAAGTCGTCGCCCGCGCTGCTGCCCTCGGTCAGCGGCTCGTCGCCGCGGTCGACGCCGTAGCGGCCGATCCCCGACGCGCTCACGAAGACCCGCACGCCCGCAGCGGCGGCGAGCTCGGCGAGCCTGCGGGTCGGGCCGACGCGGCTGTCGCGGATGCGCTGCCGGTGCTCGTCGCCGAAGCGGCCGAAGATCGAGGCGCCCGCGAGGTGCACGACCGCGTCGACGCCGTCGAGCAGGTCGGGCGCCGGCGCATCCGGATCCCACCGCCGCTCCCCCGCGCCCGGCTCGTGGCGCACGAGCCGCACGACCTCGTGGCCGCCGGTCGTGAGGAACGCGGTCAGCTGGGTGCCGATGAGGCCGGATGCGCCGGTGACGGCGACCGTCATGGGCGCGGCCGAGGCGGCGGCGTGGGCCGCGACGTCGTCGGCGAGCTGGCGGTGGCGGTAGACAAACATCGGCCGGAGCGCGCGCGAGCCGACCTGGGTGTCGACGGCGTCGATCACGCGCGTGCCGGTGCCGGAGGCGGTCTCGACCGGCTCGAAGCGGTGCTCGTGGCGCCAGCGGATGGGCCCGAGCGGCATCGAGGCGAGCCCATCGGGCACGCGCTCGTCGACGAACGCGCGGCCGGGCACGAAGCCAGCGGGGTCGTGCTGCGCGACCCAGACCAGCCCGCCCGGGAGCGCGAGCTCGGCGCGCCCGTCGGCGAGCGACTCCGCCTCGCGCTGCACGCGGCCGGGCATCCACGGCGGCAGCATCCGCGGGAAGGCCCCGGGGCGCTCGTGCCAGGCGAAGACCTCGTCGACGCCCGCGTCGACCGTGCTGGAGTGCTCGATGCCCATGGCCGCACGGTACGCGTCGAGCCTGTGCATCCGCGCGGCGGAGCACAGGCTCGACGAGGTGGGCGCCGGGCGCCCGTGGGGCTAGAGGCCCGAGCTGTCGGCGGGGCGCTCGATGTCGCCCTCCCAGCCCTTCTCCGCGGCGTGACGGGCCGGGGCTGCCTCGGCGAGCTCCTTGAAGCGCTTGAGGTCGTGGCCGATCTGGATGTCGTCGACCTGGAGCAGCGCGCCTGCCTGCTCGACGATGCCCTGCGGCTTCCAGTCGATCTGCACGTTGACGCGCGTGGTGTCGTCGTCGATGCGGTGGAAGGTGACGACGCCCGCGTGCGTCTCTCCGTCGAGGCTGCGCCATGCGACGCGCTCGTCCATGTGCTGCTCGGTGATCTCGGCGTCGAACTCGCGCTCGACCCCGGCGATCGACACGACCCAGTGGAGGCGGTCGTCGGTCTGCTGCGTGATGGACTCGACCCCGCTCATGAACTTCGGGAAGTCCTCGAACTGGGTCCAGAGGGCGTACACGGCGCTGATCGGCGCCTTGACGTCGATGCTGTCGGTGACCTGGGGCATGGTGATGCTCCTCTCGTTGGGTGGTGCAGGCAGGCTAGGCCGCCTTCTCGAACGCTTCCTGCACGAGCGTGCGGAAGCGCAGCAGATCGCAGCGGATGGTGCGCTCGTCGAGCGGCTTCGCATCCGCCGGCGCGCGGTCGTCGCCGCGCGGGGCCCAGACGACGCGCACCATCATGCAGGTGCGGCCGTCGTCGAGGTCGGTGAGGTCGACCCACCACCCCATCGTCGCGAGGTCGACGCTCACCCACGCGATGCGGCGGTCGGGCACCTGCTCGGTGATGAGCGCGTAGAAGCTCGGCTCGACGCCATCGATCGAGACGCGCCAGCGCAGCCGCTCCTTCGTCTCGGCGAAGACCGAGTCGACGCCGGTCATGAAGCTCGGGAAGCGCTCGAAGTCCGTCCACATGCGGAAGACCTCGTGGCGCGGGGCGTCGATCTCCAGTCGTTCGTCGACCTGCAGCATCGCTTCCTCCAACCAGCCGCCCGTGGCGCTCGGCCCGGGAACGTCCGTTGTCCCCCAAGGCCCCACCATGGCACCGGATCCTGAACGTCTCCAGAGGGCACTTCTCGGCGTGTCCGTGAGCATCGCTCGACCGGGGCGGGCATGCGGGGACCGGCGGCACCGCGCGCATCCGCCCCGAACGTAGGATTGAGGCATGTCCAAGGTCCTCTCCTCCCTGCCCGTCGGCGAGCGCGTCGGCATCGCCTTCTCGGGCGGCCTCGACACGTCGTGCGCCGTCGCGTGGATGCGCCACAACGGCGCCGTGCCCTTCACGTACACCGCCGACATCGGGCAGTACGACGAGCCCGACATCGACGCGGTGCCCGGCCGGGCCGGCGAGTACGGCGCCGAGGCCGCGCGCCTCGTCGACGCGAAGGCCGCGCTCGTCGAGGAGGGCCTCGTCGCCCTCGCGACCGGCGCGTTCCACATCCGCTCGGGCGGGCGCACCTACTTCAACACCACGCCGCTCGGCCGCGCCGTGACCGGCATGCTGCTCGTGCGCGCGATGAAGGAGGACGACGTCGAGATCTGGGGCGACGGCTCCACCTACAAGGGCAACGACATCGAGCGCTTCTACCGCTACGGCCTCATGGCCAACCCGGCGCTGCGCATCTACAAGCCGTGGCTGGATGCGCGGTTCGTGCGGGAGCTCGGCGGCCGCAAGGAGATGTCGGAGTGGCTCGTCGCGCACGGCTACCCCTACCGCGACGCGACCGAGAAGGCCTACTCGACGGACGCGAACATCTGGGGCGCGACGCACGAGGCGAAGACGCTCGAGCACCTCGACACGTCGATGGAGATCGTCGAGCCCATCATGGGTGTGCGCTTCTGGGACGACGCGGTCGAGATCCCGACCGAGGACGTCGCGATCCGCTTCGAGGCCGGACGCCCCGTCGCGATCGACGGCCAGGAGTTCCCGGATGCGGTGGCGCTCGTGCAGGAGGCCAACGAGATCGGCGGTCGCCACGGCCTCGGCATGAGCGACCAGATCGAGAACCGCATCATCGAGGCGAAGAGCCGCGGCATCTACGAGGCGCCGGGCATGGCGCTGCTGCACATCGCCTACGAGCGCCTGCTGAACGCCATCCACAACGAGGACACCGTCGCGACGTACCACGAGCAGGGCCGCCGGCTCGGGCGGCTCATGTACGAGGGCCGCTGGCTCGACCCGCAGTCGCTCATGCTGCGCGAGTCGATCCAGCGCTGGGTCGGGTCGTCGGTGTCGGGCGAGGTCGTGCTGCGGCTGCGCCGCGGCGAGGACTACACGATCCTCGACACCCGCGGCGAGGGCTTCTCGTACCACCCGGACAAGCTGTCGATGGAGCGCGTCGGCGACGCGGCCTTCGGCCCGGAGGACCGCATCGGGCAGCTGACGATGCGCAACCTCGACATCGCCGACTCGCGCTCGCGGCTCGAGGGCTACGCGGCGGCCGGCCTCATCGAGGGCGAGACGAAGGCGCTGCTCGGCGCGCTCGAGGCGGGTCGCGCCGAGGAGATCATGGTCTCCCCCGACGCCGACCCCGAGGCGCTCGAGCAGTGGAACGACCGCGCCGCGATGGACCTCGGCACGGACTGATCCCGACTCGGGGCCGGCCGGGTGTCCTCCCAGGCCGCGCCCATCCGTCGTGCACTTGCATGCAAGGCACCGGACCACGAGGAGGACCCATGCGCTACGTGCTGTTCATCTGCACCGATCCCGACGGCGAGCCGTACGACCCCGACACCGACGACCCGGGCTCGTGGGTCGAGGCGCTCGAGGCCGACGGGAAGTACGTGCTCGGCGACCGGCTGCGGCCGGTCGAGGACGCGACGACCGTGCGCGTGCGCGGCGGCGAGACGGTCGTGACCGACGGCCCGTTCACCGAGAGCCGCGAGTGGATCGCCGGCTTCGACATCATCGAGGCCGACGACCTCGACGAGGCCGTCGCGGTCGCCGCGCGCCACCCGATGGCGCGCTTGGGCCGCGTCGAGGTGCGGCCCGTGTGGCCGTTCTAGGCGCCGACCACGCGGCGGCCGCGGTGCGCGCGGTCGCCGCCTCGGAGCACGGCCGCATCCTGGCGACCGTGATCGGCGCGACGGGCGACTGGGCGATCGCCGAGGACGCCGTGCAGGACGCGCTCGAGCGGGCGCTGGCGCGGTGGCCGGAGGACGGCGTGCCCCGCAATCCCGCGGCGTGGGTCACCACCGTCGCGCGGCGGCGCGCCATCGACCTGCTGCGCTCGCGCGGGGCGGCCGAGCGGGCCGCCGCCCGGCTCGCGGCCGAGCCGGCGCTCGACGACGAGCCCACCGAGCGCTCGGCGTTCCCGCACGGCGACGAGCGGCTCGCGCTCGTCTTCACCGCCTGCCACCCGGCGATCGCGCCTGACGCTCGCGCGGCGCTCGCCCTGCGCACCGTGCTCGGCGTCTCGATCGAGCGCCTGGCGCGCCTGTTCGGCGTCGGCGAGGCCGCGATGCAGAAGCGGCTCGTGCGGGCGCGCGCCAAGATCGCGCACGCCGGCATCCCCTACCGCGTGCCCGGCCCCGCCGAGCTGCCCGCGAGGGCGGAGGGCGTGCGGCAGGTGCTCTACGGGCTGTACGCGATCGCGCACGCCGAGCCGACCGGCGACGACGCCGACGGCAGCGCCGCCGACGAGGCCATCCGCCTCACCCGGCTGTGCCGCTCGCTCATGGCGGAGGGCACCCACGAGCGCCTCGAGCTCGACGGCCTGCTGGCGCTCATGCTGCTGCAGCACGCGCGGCGCGCGGCGCGCACGAGCGACGACGGCACGCCTGTGCCGTTCGTCGAGCAGGACCGCGCGCTCTGGCACGCCGAGGCGGCCGCCGAGGGCCTCGCCCTCGTCGACGGCGCGCTCGCGACGGCCGCGCAGGGCGGGGTGCCGGGCGGCAGGCACCTCGTGCAGGCGGCGATCGCCGCCGAGCACATGCGCCCGCTGCTCGCCGCGAGGATCGACCACGAGCGCGTCGTCGAGCTCTACCGCGTGCTCGAGCGGATCGACCCCTCGCCGCACGTGACGCTGAACCGCGCGATCGCGCAGGCCAACGCGGGCGACGCCGCCGCCGGTCTCGACGCGCTCGACGGCCTGCGCCCCGCGCTCGACGCGCACCCCCTGCTGCACGCCGCCCGCGGCGACCTGCTGGCGCGCCTGGGCCGCGACGCCGAGGCGGCGACGTGCTTCCGCGCCGCAGCCGACCTCGCACCGGGCGAGCGGGAGCGGCGCGGCTACCGCGACGCCGCGGCGGCCGCGGACGCGCGCTCCGAGGCCGGTCAGGCGCAGTCGGGCAGCGCGGCGAGGTAGCTCGCGAAGCCGCCGCGCACCCGGCTGCGGGTGCGGCCCGAGGTCACGACCGGCGCGCGCTCGACCGCGTCGGCGACGGCGCCGGCCCCGCGGAGGCGCGCGACGAGGTCGACGTCCTCGTGCAGGCGGACGGGGGCGAACCCGCCGACGCGCGCCAGCGCATCCGCCCGCACCCCGAGGTTCGCCCCGTGCACCGACGCACCCACCGGGAGGTGGTCGTGCGCCGCGCGCCACGCGGCGAGCGCACCGGGCGGCAGGTGCGCGGCGTCGGGCTCGACCCGTCCGACGAGCAGGTCGGCGCCGGACTCCGCGGCGTCGGCGTGGTCGAGCAGCCACGAGCGCGGCACGACGCTGTCGGCGTCGGTCGTCGCGATCCAGCTGCGACCGTCGGCGGGATCGGCGCCGAGTCCGTGCTCGACGCCGCGCTGGCGGGCGACGCCGACGGCGGCGGCGTCGATCTCGAGCACGTCGGCGCCCGCGGCGCGTGCGACGGCGGCCGTGGCATCGGCGCACGCGTCGGCGACGACGACGAGGCGCACCTCGATCTCGGGCCTCGCCTCGGCGAGCGCGGCCGCTGCGGCGCGAACGCTCGCGACGCACGTGGCGACCGTGCCGGCCTCGTCGCGCGCGGGCACGACGACGAGCAGGCGGCGGATGCGCGGGGCGCTCACGCGGGCACCAGCACGTCGACGAGGAAGCGCGCGTCGCGGTGCTCGACGATGCGGCGGAGGCCGGGCACGCCGGCGGCGAGCGCGTGCACCTCGTCGGCCGAGGCGAGGAGGTCGTCGCCCTCACCGCGCCAGTGGCACAGCACGACGTGCGCGCCGCGGTCGCGCGCCTGCTCGACGAGCCCGCGGAGCACCCGCGGCTCGACGTAGGAGCCGATCTCGCTGAGCACGACGAGGTCGACGGCGGCTGCCGGGAGGCCCTGCTCGACCGCGCGGTGCTCGACCCAGGCGTTCGCCGCGCCCGCGATCGTGCGGCGCGCCTCGGCGAGCGCGGGGATCGAGGCGTCGACGCCGAGCGCGCCGTCGCAGCGGCCGGCGAGCTCGGCGGTGAGCGTGGCGGTGCCGCAGCCGACCTCGAGCGCCAGGCGGTAGCGCTCCTCGGGCAGCGCGGCGAGCACGACCTGCCGCTTGCGCCGCTCGTACCAGGAGTCGCGGGTCGCCCAGGGGTCGCCCTCGCCCGCGTAGCGGTCGTCGAAGGCCGTCGCGCCGGCGGGCGGCGCGAGCAGCAGCCACTCGTCGCCCGCGAACCGCTCGAGCATCGTCGGCGTGAGCACGGCGCGGTCTGCCGGGTGCGGCGAGAGCGGCGCCACCTGCGAGCGGTGCGCGGCGATCGCCGTCGCCTTCGCGGCGCGCGCGACGTCGTCGAGCGGCACCCGCCGCAGCGCCGCGCCGTCGAAGAGCCCCGGCTCGCCCCACAGCCACGACCAGATGGGCGCCCACGCGCACGCGCGGCCGAGCTCGCGCGCGACCGCGGCCGACGCATCCCCCACCGCCTCGTGGTCGGGATGCCCGTCGTGCGCCCAGGGCGCGACGACGAGGCCGTCCTCCGGCAGCGCGGCGACGAGCGGCGCGATCGCCGTCAGGAGCTCGCGCCGCCGCTCCTGCAGCGCGCCGTCGGGCAGCCCGAGCCGCACGATGCGGGCGCCGAGCCCCGCGAGCGACGCCTCGTGCTCGGCGCGCCGGAGCCGCGCGAGCGCGGTCGGGTCGACGGTAGGGGACCCCGGGTGCGAGCCCTCGCCGTCGGTCGCGACCACGACGGTGACGGCGGCGCCGCGCCGGGCGGCGGCGAGCATCGAGCCGTAGGCGCCGAGCACCTCGTCGTCGGGGTGCGCGGCGACGACGAGCAGCGCGCTCGGCTCGGCCTCGAGCACCGGCGCCTCGCGGAGCGCCGCGCTCGCGAGCCAGTCGGCGTGGGCGGTGCCGGCGTCGGCGCCGTCGAAGCGCGGCGGACTGCCGGCGGGCCCGGTCGCGCTCACCACGCGCGGCCCGCGCGGTCGGCGACGAGCGCGGCGCCGAGCGACGCCTGGTCGCGCTCGGCGTGGTGCTGCCGCACGTAGAGCTGCAGGTCGGCCACCCGGCGGGCGTGCTCGGCGTCGAGCGCGAGCGGGCCGGGGCCGAGCGCCCTGCCGACGCGCGCGAGCACCTCCTCGACCGCGCGCGCGACGATGCCGCGAGTGCGGAGCGCGAGCACGCCCGGGTCGTCGACGTCGCCCACGTCGATCCGTCGGGCCGCGTCGGCGAGCGCCAGGCGGGAGGCGGTGAGCGCCTCGTCGACCGCGCCCAGGTGCGCGAGCCGCAGCGGCGCATCCCCCGCGCCGTCGAGCAGCCGCCGCGCCACGGCCACCGCACCGCCGTGCCAGCACGCGGCGACGCCGATGCCGCCCCACGCGAAGCCGGGGCGGCGCAGGTACCAGCCGGGCTCGCCCACCGGCGTCGCCGCGGCGCCGTCGAAGCGCACGGGGCCGGAGGGGATGCCGACGAGGCCGCGCGCGTGCCAGGCGCCGGCGGCGGCCTCGACGCCGGGCTGCCGCAGGTCGACGTCGACGAGCACGCGCTCGTCGCCCTGCCACGCCGACACGAGCGCGCGGTCGAGCCGGTCGGCGAGCGAGCACCAGGGCTTCTCGCCCGTCAGCCGGCCGCACTGGAGCTCGAGGCGCATGCCGGGGCCCTCTGCGGCGAAGACGCCGTAGGCGCCGGGGTGCGGCCCGAGGCCCGCCTCCGCGAGGATCGCGATCGCGTCGAGGTGCGGCTCGACCGCCCGCGCGACCTCGAGGTCGTGGGCGCCGAGCGTCGCGAGCGCCTCGAGCCGCTCGGCGGTCGCGCCGGCCGCGGGCAGCGGCACGGCGGCCGCGAGCGCCGGCGCGGCCGCGAGGGCGGCCGCCACGTCGCTCGGGAGGGCACCCGACGCATCCGCCGCGAGCGCCGCGCCGGTGCCGCGATCGATCGTCACCGCCGCCGCTGGCGAGGGGTCGGCGCCGGCCGCCTCGACGGCGGCGGAGCGCGGGATCGGGGCCGAGTGGGCGAGCGCGTGCATCCCCCCATCCTCCCCCGGTCGTCCCCCAAGGCGGCTGTGCTGTACTGAGCCGGTGGGCGACGCGCTCGAGCTGTTCTCCCCCGCGACCAGGGCGTGGTTCACGGGGGCCTTCGCCGCTCCCACCCCCGCGCAGCAGGAGGCGTGGACCTCGATCGCGCGCGGCGACCACACGCTCGTCGTCGCCCCCACCGGCTCCGGCAAGACGCTGGCCGCCTTCCTCTGGTCGATCGACCGGCTGCACCGCGAGGACGCCGAGCCGCACGCCGAGCGGGAGCCCGGTGTGCGGGTGCTCTACGTCTCGCCGCTCAAGGCGCTCGCCGTCGACGTCGACCGCAACCTGCGCGCACCCCTCGCGGGCATCGCCGCGCAGGGTCGTGCCGACGGCGCCGAGCCGCCGCCCATCCGCATCGGTCTGCGCACCGGGGACACCCCGCAGGAGGAGCGCCGCGCCCAGGCGAAGCACCCGCCCGACATCCTCATCACGACCCCCGAGTCGCTGTTCCTGCTGCTCACGAGCCGCGCCCGCGAGACGCTCCGCACCGTCGAGACGGTGATCGTCGACGAGATCCACGCGGTCGTGCCGACCAAGCGCGGCTCGCACCTCGCGCTCAGCCTCGAGAGGCTCGACGCGCAGCTCGCGCGGCCGGCGCAGCGCATCGGGCTGTCGGCGACCGTGCGGCCCATCGAGGAGGTCGCCGCGTTCCTCGGCGGGCCGGCGCCGGTGACCGTCGTCGCACCGCCCAGCGACAAGCGCATCGAGCTCACGATCACCGTGCCCGTCGACGACATGACCGACCTGCGCGCGCCCCAGCAGCGCGAGCGGGCCGGCTCGCCGCCGACCGGCAGCGCCTTCGGGGCCGTCGACCAGCCCGAGCAGCAGTCGATCTGGCCGCACATCGAGCGCGAGGTGCTCGAGCTCGTCGACCGCCACCGCTCGACGATCGTCTTCGTCAACGCGCGCCGCGCGGCCGAGCGGCTCACCGCCAAGCTCAACGAGCTCGACGCCGAGCGCCTCGACGCGCTCGAGGCGGAGGCGGCGGATGCGCCGGAGGGCGCCGGGGACGGCGTCGTCCTGCGCGACGTGGCCGAGCACATCCGCCTCCGCCTCGCCGAGCGCGCCGCGGCGCGCGAGCACGGCGAGAGCCCCGAGGCGGAGGCCCCGCCGCTCGCGCGCGCCCACCACGGCTCGGTCTCGAAGGAGCAGCGGGCCGAGATCGAGGACCAGCTGAAGTCGGGGCGGCTGCGCTGCGTCGTCGCCACCTCGAGCCTCGAGCTCGGCATCGACATGGGCGAGGTCGACCTCGTCGTGCAGGTCGAGTCGCCGCCGAGCACCGCGAGCGGCCTGCAGCGCGTCGGACGCGCCGGCCACTCGGTGGGCGACGCCTCGCGCGGCGTGATCATCCCGAAGCACCGCGCCGACCTGCTGCACGCGACGGTCGTCGCCGACCGGATGGCGCGCGGCGAGCTCGAGCCGATCCGCATGCCGCGGCACCCGCTCGACGTGCTCGCTCAGCAGACGGTCGCGGCGGCCGCCATCGACGAGCTCGACGTCGACGCGTGGTTCCAGACCGTGCGCAGGGCCGCGCCCTTCGCGCAGCTGCCGCGCGGCGCGTTCGACGCGACCCTCGACCTCGTCTCGGGCGTCTACCCGAGCGACGAGTTCGCCGAGCTGCGGCCGCGCGTCGTGTGGGACCGCGAGGCCGGCACCCTCACGGGGCGGCCGAGCGCGCAACGCGTCGCCGTCTCCTCCGGCGGCACGATCCCCGACCGCGGCCTGTTCGGCGTGTTCCTCGCGGGCCAGGAGGGCAAGCCCGGCGCGCGCGTCGGCGAGCTCGACGAGGAGATGGTCTACGAGTCGCGCACCGGCGACGTCTTCGCGCTCGGCGCGACGAGCTGGCGGGTGGTCGACATCACCCACGACCGCGTGCTCGTCGTGCCCGCGTTCGGCGAGGTCGGCAAGCTGCCCTTCTGGCACGGCGACGCCGAGGGCAGGCCCGCCGACCTCGGCGCATCCATCGGCCGCGCCACCGCGGCGCTCGCCGCCGGCACGGGCATCGACCTGCCGCACTCCGACGAGCGGGCGATCCGCAACCTCGACGCCTACGTGCGCGACCAGCTGACCGCGACCGGCGCGGTGCCGACCGACGCGCAGCTCGTCGTCGAGCGCTCCCGCGACGAGCTCGGCGACTGGCGGCTCATCGTGCACTCCCCGTGGGGCCGCCGCGTGCACGCGCCGTGGGCGCTCGCCATCGACCGGCGGCTGCGCGAGGACCGCGACCTCGGCGCGGCCGCGATGGCCTCCGACGACGGCATCGTGATCCGCATCCCCGACTCCGACGCCGAGCCTCCCGGCGCCGACCTCATCCGGTTCGAGCCCGACGAGCTCGAGCGCATCGTCGAGACGGAGGCGGGCGGCACGGCGCTGTTCGCGAGCCGCTTCCGCGAGTGCGCGGCGCGGGCGCTGCTGCTGCCGAAGCGCGACCCCGCCCGGCGCGCGCCGCTGTGGCAGCAGCGGCAGCGTGCCGCGCAGCTGCTCGACGTCGCGAAGCGCTACCCCGACTTCCCCATCGTGCTCGAGGCGCTGCGGGAGGTGCTGCAGGACGCCTACGACCTGCCGGCGCTGCGGTCGATCGCCGAGCGGCTGCAGCACGGCGACATCCGCGTCGTCGAGGTCGAGACGCCGAGCCCGTCGCCCTTCGCGCACCACCTGCTCTTCGGCTACGTCGGCGCGTTCCTCTACGAGGGCGACGCGCCGCTCGCCGAGCGCCGGGCCGCCGCGCTCACGCTCGACCCGGCGCTGCTCGCCGAGGTGCTCGGCCAGTCGGCGCTGCGCGAGCTGCTCGACCCCGCGATCGTCGAGCGCACCGAGCTCGAGCTGCAGCGTCTCGCGCCCGACCGGCGCGCGAAGGGCGCGGAGGGCGCGGCCGACCTGCTGCGGCTGCTCGGCCCGCTCACCGCCGCCGAGCTCGCCGAGCGCCTCGAGGGCGACGACGGGCCGCTCGACGAGGCCGCCGCGACGGCGCTCGCCGACGGGCTCGTCGCCGCCCGCCGCGTCGTGCGCGTGCGGATCGGCGACCGCGAGCCGTACGCCGCGATCGAGGACGTCGCCAGGCTCCGGGATGCGCTCGGCGTGCCGCCGCCGCAGGGCGTGCCCTCGGCGCTGCTCGAGACCGTCGCCGACCCGATCGGCGACGTCGTCGCCCGGCACGCGCGCACGCACGGGCCGTTCACGGTGGAGGAGGCATCCGCCCGGCTCACCCTCGCGCCCGCCGTCGTGCGGTCCGCCCTGCGGGCGCTCGAGGCGCAGGGGCGCGTCGTGCCCGGCGCCTACCGCGCGCACGGCACGGGCGAGGAGTGGATCGACGCGCAGGTGCTCTCGAGGCTCAAGCGCCGCAGCCTGCAGGCGCTGCGCAGCGACGTCGAGCCCGTCGACCACGCCGTCTTCGCCGACCACCTGCTCGCCCACCAGCGTGTCACGCGCCCGCTCGCCGGCACCGACGGGGTGCTCGAGGCGATCGACCGGCTCGACGGCGTGCCCCTGCCGCTCAGCGCGCTCGAGACGCTCATCCTGCCCTCGCGCGTGAAGGACTACCGGCCGTCGATGCTCGACGAGCTCACGGCCGCCGGCCTCGTGACCTGGGCGGGCGCCGGGGCGCTCACCGGCCGCGACGGCCGCGTCGTGCTGCGCCCCGCCGACACCGTCGAGCAGCGGCTCGACACCGCGCACGACGACCCCGACGCATCCGCCCTGCTCGAGGCGCTCGGCGGAGGGGGCGCGCTCTTCGCCAAGCAGCTGAGCGACATCCTCGCCTTCGACCTCGCGAAGCTCGGCGAGGTGCTGTGGCCGCTCGTGTGGGCCGGGCGCATCACGAACGACACGATCGCGCCGCTGCGCGCGCACCTGCTGGGCGCCCGCGCGCGCACCGCGCCCGCGCCCAGCCGCCGTGCCGCGCCGGTGAGCCGCCGGCGGCTCGCGACCGCGCGGCCCATGCGCACCGAGGCGCTGCCGACGCTCGCGGGGCGCTGGCTGCTCGCCTCGGCGCCCGCCGGGTCGGCGACCGAGCGCGCCGCGCAGACGGCGGATGCGCTGCTCGCGCGCTACGGGGTCGTCACGCGCGGGAGCGTGGTCGCCGAGGACGTGCCGGGCGGGTTCCACGGCGTCTACCAGGTGCTCAAGGCGTTCGAGGAGGCCGGCCACACCCGCCGCGGCTACTTCGTCAACGGGCTCGGCGCCGCGCAGTTCGCCGACTCGCCGGTCGTCGACGCGCTGCGGGCGCGGCAGTCGAGCGGCCCGTCGGATGCGGTGGCGACCGTGCCGGCCGTCGACCCGGCCAACCCGTTCGGGGCGTCGCTCCCCTGGCCCGAGCCGCGCGGCGACCAGCGGCCCGCCCGGCGCGTCGGCGCGCTCACCACCATCGTCGGCGGTCGCGCCGTGCTGCACCTCGAGCGCGGCGGCCGCTCGCTCGTGACCTTCACGGACGACGAGGCGACGCTCGTGCGCGCGCTCGAGAGCCTCGTCGACGCGGGTCTGCGCGTGAGCCGCAAGCGACGCGTGATCGAGGAGGTCGACGGCCGCTCGTCGCTCGACCACGACGTCGCCGCGCTGCTCGAGCGCGCGGGGCTGCGGCGCACGCCGCGCGGCTTCAGGATCGGGCCGTGAGCGCCGCTGCCGCTGCGGCTGGCGGGGGCCGCTGATGCCCGAGGGCGACACGATCCACCGCGCCGCCGTGCGGCTCGGCGCGGTGATGGCCGGCCGCGAGCTGACCCGCAGCGACTTCCGCGTGCCGGCGCTCGCGACCGCCGACCTCGCCGGCGAGCGCATCGAGGAGGTGCGCAGCGTCGGCAAGCACCTGCTCATGCGCGGCGAGCGGTGGACGATCCACTCGCACGCCGGCATGGACGGCCTCTGGCACGTGCTCGAGCCCGGACGCCGCGCGCCCGTCGCGACCCACACCATCCGCGTCGTGCTCGCGACCGCCGAGCACGAGATCGTCGGGTCGAGCCTGCCGGTGCTCGAGCTGCTGCCGAGGGAGCGGGACTGGGATGCGGTGGCGCACCTCGGGCCCGACCTGCTCGACCCCGCGTGGGACGACGCGATGGCCGTCGAGGCCGCGCGCCGGCTGCGGGCCACGGGCGCGCCCGTCGGAGTGGCGCTGCTCGACCAGCGCGCGGTCGCAGGCCTCGGCAACGTCTACCGAGGCGAGCTGTGCTTCCTGCGCGGGCTGCACCCGACGACGCCCATCGCCGAGGTCGCGGTCGAGCCGCTCGTCGCGCTCGCGCGGCGGCTCATGGTCGCGAACCGCGACCGGGTCGAGCGCACCTTCACGGGCGACACGCGGAACGGCCGGCGCACGTGGGTCTACGGGCGGGGCGGGCGGCCGTGCCTGCGGTGCGGCACGCGCATCCGCGACGCGATGCTCGGCATGGAGGACGGCATGCTGCGGCAGGTGCAGTGGTGCCCGAGGTGCCAGCCGGAGGCGTAGCCGCCTCCGGCCCTCCGCCGGCCCCTCCGCCGGTCGAGCCGTGCTG